>CALQBR020000105.1 GCA_943328865.2 Sphingobacterium thalpophilum | reverse complement strand
TAAAACGCGCACAGAAAATTCTAGATAAGGATCATTTTGGCTTGGAAGAGGTCAAAAAAAGAATGATTGAACATTTAGCAGTTTTAAAATTGCGAAATGATATGAAATCGCCCATCATTTGCTTGACGGGGCCTCCAGGGGTTGGTAAAACCTCTATTGGAAAATCAGTAGCGGAAGCTTTAGGTAGAAAGTATGTTCGCATTTCGTTAGGTGGATTGCGCGATGAGGCTGAAATTCGAGGCCATAGAAAAACCTATATTGGCGCGATGCCTGGTCGAATTATTCAGAGTCTAAAAAAAGCAGGGACTTCTAATCCTGTTTTTGTTTTGGATGAAATTGATAAATTATCGGTTAGCCATCAGGGAGATCCTTCTTCTGCTTTATTGGAAGTTTTGGATCCTGAGCAAAACAATTCTTTTTACGATAATTTTCTAGAGATGGGTTACGACTTGTCGAAAGTGATGTTTATAGCTACCTCTAATAATATGTCGGCAATTCAGCCTGCATTGCGAGATAGAATGGAAGTTATTAAAATGTCAGGCTACACAATTGAGGAAAAAGTAGAAATTGCAAGACAGCATTTATTTCCAAAACAACTCAAAGAGCATGGTTTGACGACTAAAGATTTGACTATTGGAAAAAAACAATTGGAAAAAATAGTCGAAGGTTATACCAGGGAATCCGGGGTTCGGGGTTTGGAAGCTAAGATTGCTCAGGTAATCCGAAATGCGGCTAAATCAGTGGCAATGGAGGAGGAATACAATAAGAAAGTCACCGACGATGATATTGTAAAAGTATTGGGCATTCCAAAATTAGAACGCAGTAAATCAGAGAGTAATGATGTTGCAGGAGTAGTGACTGGTTTGGCCTGGACAAGTGTTGGAGGTGATATACTTTTTATTGAATCGTTGATTTCTCCAGGAAAAGGAACGATGACTATTACAGGGAATTTAGGGACGGTAATGAAAGAATCAGCCACCATTGCTTTGGAATATATCAAGGCAAATGCAGAATTGTTAGGCATTAATCCAGAAACAGTATCTAAGTACAATATTCATTTGCATGTTCCAGAAGGGGCTACGCCAAAGGATGGTCCAAGTGCTGGCATAGCAATGCTTACTTCATTGGTTTCGGTTTTTACGCAAAACAGAATTAAAAAAAATATTGCCATGACAGGTGAGATAACCTTGCGAGGTAAAGTATTGCCGGTGGGTGGAATAAAAGAAAAGATATTAGCTGCCAAAAGAGCCAATATTAAAGAGATTATTCTTTGTCATGAAAACAAATCTGATATTGACGAAATAAAACCAGCGTATATTGAGGGGTTGACCTTTCATTATGTGAAGGAAATGAGCGAAGTATTAGCCATAGCTATTACTGGGCAAAAAGTTAAAAACGCTAAAACGTTATAATTTAAAAGCGGCTGAGAAATTAGCCGCTTTTTATTAAAAATAATATCTTCGCATTGTCATTATTACGATGCAACAAAACCGATATATGTCAGGAAAATTTCTTTCGATAGTTTTATTTTTATTTGGTGCTGTTGCGTACGGACAGATAGGAGGTAAATCGGTTTACCAGTTTTTAAACCTAGTCACATCGCCTCGTCAAGCATCTTTAGGAGGAAAAATTATCACGATTTATGATAATGATGTCAATCAGGTTCATTTTAATCCGGCAACCATAAATGAGAATATGAATAATCATTTGGCGTTGAATTACGGAAGTTATTTTGGAGAAGTTACTTATGGGACTGCTTCATATGTTCGTACCTTGGGTAAAAGTTTACAAACTTTTCAAGCAGGTGTGAATTATGTGAATTACGGAAAATTTGAAGGGCGAGATGAAAATGGAAACTTAACGTCTGATTTTACAGGAAGTGAAATCGCGCTCTCTGTCGGTTATGCCTACAAAATCCCCAATACCGATTTCCATTTTGGTGCGAATGCAAAATTGATTTCTTCTACCTTTGATATTTATAATTCTTTTGGAGGTGCCATCGATTTAGGAGTATTGTATTTAGACAATTCTAATGGATTTAATTACGCATTAGTAATTCGTAATATTGGTACCCAATTCACTACTTATGCTGAAACAAAAGAAAATCTGCCTGTAGAAATTGAAGCAGGAATTTCAAAGCAATTGGAAAATGTACCAATTCGTTGGCATTTAACTTTAGCAAACCTACAGCAATGGAACGTCGCTTTTTCTAATCCCGCTCGTGCTCAAGGAAATATAGACGGGGGGGTTACTCAGGAGAAAGTTTCGATATTTAATAACGCATTGCGTCATGTTATCTTTGGAGCAGAACTTTTTCCTAAAAAAGGGTTTAACATTCGGATGGGTTATAATTTTAGAAGGGCTGAGGAGTTAAAGATTTTAGAACACCGCAATTTTTCGGGAATATCAGTAGGTTTCGGGTTAAAAGTAAATAAATGGAAGTTCAATTATTCCTATTCTAGATATACTTTGGCAGCCAATACGAGTTTGTTTGGTTTAACTATTAATTTTCAATAAAACATTTTGGATACAAAAATTACAATCGCCATTGATGGTTTTTCTTCAACAGGGAAAAGCACTTTGGCCAAACAATTAGCAGCGGCACTAGGTTATGTTTATGTAGATTCGGGTGCTATGTATCGTGCAGTTGCTCTTTTTGCCATGCAAAACGGTTATATAGATCAGGATTTCTTAGATAAAGAAACTTTAATTGCCAGTTTGCCATTTATTCATTTGCAGTTTAAATTCAATCCTGATATAGGTTTTGCCGAAATGTACCTGAATGAAACCAATGTGGAACAGGAAATAAGAACCATTCAAGTTTCTAATTTTGTTAGTAAAGTAGCTGAAATTTCTGAAGTACGTGCCAAATTGGTCGAACAGCAACAGCAGATGGGAAAAGATAAAGGGGTTGTTATGGATGGAAGGGATATTGCGACGGTAGTATTTCCAGATGCCGAACTTAAAATATTTATGACTGCTAGTGCTCAAACCCGTGCCCAAAGGCGTTTTGAGGAACTTTGTCAAAAAGGGGATGTTGTCTCTTTTGAAGAAGTGCTAAAAAACGTAGTAGAACGAGATTATATTGACACCCATAGAGCGGATTCTCCACTTGCTAAAGCAAATAATGCCATAGAAATAGACAATTCTCATCTTTCGAGAGAAGAACAATTTGAAAAAGTGTTGGCATTAGTAAGCCAATTGAAATAGTAAAAGGCTGTCTTCTTTAGGATCAAAAAAGCACTCTTTTTTTGCTAATTTATTTAATATCAAAATATTTGACATTGTAACAAAGATGTATTATCTTTGTCAACCTTTTGGCGAATAAGAGTTTCCTAAAGGGTTTCATTAATTATACAAACAACTTCTGTTGTTTTCTATCGCAACAAGAAACTCGAGAAAGCACGGAATACAAATTTTTTATCAGCATGTCTGAACAATTAAAATCACAAGAGCAGTTTTTAGCAGAATTCAACTGGCATAACTTTGAAGAAGGTATCGATGCAGTAGACGAAAAAAACTTGCAAGAATTTGAAGAATTAGTATCAAAAACTTTTATTGATACTGACCAAGAAGAAGTAGTAGAAGGTGTTGTAGTAAGAATTACTGACCGTGACGCTATCGTTGATATCAACGCAAAATCAGAAGGGGTTATTTCTTTAAATGAATTCCGTTACAATCCAAACCTGAAAGTAGGTGACCGAGTAGAAGTATTAATTGACATCCGTGAGGATAAAACAGGTCAATTGGTATTGTCTCACAGAAAAGCACGTACTATCAAATCTTGGGATAGAGTTATTTCGGCTAACGAAACAGGAGAAATCGTTAATGGTTTTGTAAAATGCAGAACTAAAGGGGGTATGATCGTTGACGTTTTCGGAATTGAAGCATTCTTACCAGGATCTCAAATTGATGTTAAGCCAATTAGAGATTACGATGTTTATGTAAACAAAACAATGGAATTCAAAGTGGTAAAAATCAACCACGAATTCAAAAACGTTGTAGTTTCTCATAAAGCGCTTATTGAAGCGGATATTGAAGTACAGAAAAAAGAAATTATTGGTCAATTACAAAAAGGACAAGTATTAGAAGGTGTTGTTAAAAACATTACTTCTTATGGTGTGTTCATTGACTTAGGTGGTGTAGATGGATTAATCCACATTACTGACCTTTCTTGGAGTAGAATCAACCACCCAAGTGAAGTTCTTGAATTAGACCAAAAATTGAATGTGGTTATTCTTGACTTTGATGACGAGAAAACAAGAATTCAATTAGGTTTAAAACAATTGAACGCGCACCCATGGGATGCTTTAAACGCTGACTTAAAAGTAGGTGATAAAGTAAAAGGTAAAGTAGTTGTAATCGCTGATTACGGTGCATTTATCGAAGTAGCTGAAGGTGTTGAAGGTTTGATCCACGTTTCTGAAATGTCTTGGTCTACGCACTTGCGTTCTGCTCAAGATTTCGTAAAAGTAGGAGATGTTGTTGATGCAGTTATCTTGACTTTAGACAGAGATGACCGTAAAATGTCATTAGGTATCAAACAATTGTCTCAAGATCCTTGGACAGACATCACTGCTAAATACCCAGTAGCTTCTAAGCATAGCGGTATCGTTAGAAACTTTACAAACTTTGGAATTTTCGTAGAATTAGAAGAAGGTATTGACGGATTGATTTACATCTCAGACCTTTCTTGGACTAAGAAAATCAAACATCCATCTGAATTTGTGAATGTTGGTGAAAAACTAGATGTAGTGGTATTAGAATTGGATGTTGAAGGACGTAAATTATCTTTAGGTCACAAACAAACTACTGCAAATCCTTGGGATCAATACGAAGCATCTTTCGCAGTTGGAACTATCCACAGTGGAGAAATTGCTGAGATTGTTGACAAAGGAGCCACTGTAGAATTCGGAGAAGATATCGTTGCTTTCATTCCAACACGTCACCTTGAAAAAGAAGACGGTAAGAAATTGAAAAAAGGAGAAACTGCTGAATTCAAAGTAATCGAATTCAACAAAGAATTCAAAAGAGTGGTTGCCTCGCACACGGCTATATTCCGTGAGGAAGAAGAGAAAGCTGTTAAAGCTGTTGCCGAAGCAGTTGCTTCAGCTACAAATGCACCAGCTGCAACTCTTGGAGACAACAATGACATCCTTGCTGGGTTGAAGGCCAAAATGGAAAAAAGCGAGAAAAAGAAATAAGATATATTTCTTGATTTTGAACATAGAAAGTCCCGATTTTATCGGGATTTTTTTTGGCTTATTTTCATTGCGAACGTAACACATTGAAGAGCGGCAATCTTTTATAATTGTCTTTATGAGTATAACGGACTAAAAAACAGTGCGATGAACAAAATATTACTTCGTTGTGCCTGTTGGAAATGACGCTTAATAAAAAAAATCTAATTCTGAAATATTCTAGAATCAATCCCAAAACTTGAGCAGCAGCAAAAATTAAGTGTGAATTTATCCGTGGACGGTTTCGCTTTTTCCGTAGTTTGTAATTAATTCACCTTCAAAATCAATCCATTCTTGCCAGCGTTTATCTACATCCACTTTTTCGGAGTATTTTTTGGCGAAACGAAGAAACGTGGTGTAATGTCCCGCTTCGCTAATCATTAGTTTTCTATAAAATTCGGCCAACTCTTTGTCTTCGATATTTTGTGACAACACTTTGAATCTTTCGCAACTTCTGGCCTCAATCATAGCGGAAAATAGTAATCTATCCACAAAAGCGTCGTTTCTGCTTCCGTCTTTTTTCAAAAATTTAAAAAGTTCGTTGACGTAATGGTCTTTTCGCTCTCTTCCTAATTTTAGTCCACGTTCCTTGATAATAT
>CALQBR020000104.1 GCA_943328865.2 Sphingobacterium thalpophilum | reverse complement strand
AGTCTTGGAGCTTATGTAACTGAAAATACATACTATGGCAAGTATGGTTATTCTTTAGTTTTAAATGGTTTAGATCAAACAAATTCTAATGCAAAAAAGAGGAAAATTATATTCCATTCTACCAAAAAGATGGAAACCAAATGGTCTTGGGGTTGTTTTGCCTTGCCTGAGAAAAACACAAGAAAAATAATTAATTTGATTAAAGGAGGATGCTTGGTCTATTCGTATAAAAACAATTAGTCTTTTTATCTGTTTAGTAACCTCGTGAAGTATTTTTGTGATTTTGGATGGTATTGTTATGTTTTAAAACCAAATGTTATTTTATGGATAAGTTTATAACAATGTCAACACCAGCAAAGAAATGATACACAAAAGCCTCATATCAATTCCCCCTCAAAATTATTTAAAAAGATTAATAGTATTTTTGTTATTCTTCTCTCTGTACATTTAATTTCAATTTATTCTTGGCTTGCTAATTAGGAAATTTAGCTCGATATAGCTTTAGAAAAGCCGAAGGCGACAGACTCGTGATGCCATGCGGATAGTGGCGCAAAATAAATAAAAGGAGGCTTTTTTAGGTACTGCCTGTAATTGAAAAACCCCTTGTCAATAAATGCAAGGGGTTTGGATATAAAAAACAAATAAGGGTTATTGCAAAATGATTTTTCGCACTTCTATTTGTTGTCCTTGTGCGTTGTACACATTCACAAAATACATACCGGTACCGCCCCAAGCATTAAGTGGCGTGGTAATTTGTTGTTGGTTAAGAGTTGTTTTAAAAACTTCTTGTCCCAACGCATTGGTTACTTTTATTTGATACCCCGTTACCTTAGCAAGCGTACCACAATCGATGGTTAAATGGTCCTTAGCTGGATTGGGATACATCGTAATGGCGTTATCATAAGTAATGGGATTGTACCCTAGAATACCCGTGTTGATTATTAAAGTATCTGTTACGGTAACACTCTGATAACAGATATTGGCATTGTACAAATTACTGATTTCTTGCTCAGTCAAAGCACGATTCCAAATTCCGATGTCATCGATTTTTCCGTTAAAATGACGATTAAATACCCCTTGGTAGATATCTGCTCCAAAATGTAAATCGTTATTTGTTGAACAAAGAGCCCCTGTAATATTATTTTGACTTACTAATTGACCGTCTAAATACAGGCTTTCTCCTGTATTTTGGTTGTGAATATATACAAAATGAATCCATTTAGATGTAGTTAATTGATAATTAGAGCTATTTATAGCATTTGCGGAAAAGTTATTCATGCTCGTAGCCCCAATAAGAACACTTGTGTTTGCTGGTTTACTTAGTTGAATAGTATAATTATCACCATCATTATTACAATTATACCTACCTGCCCATTTAGAAATTAAAGAATTTGCTTTGTCACCTGAATTAAGTGGTAATTCATTAGTGTTGAACCATCCAGATATAGATATAGATGTAGGATTAATTGAAGCAGAATTATTAACACTTATGTGATTTGTTGTTCCGTCAAAACTATACGCGCTGTTTGCCATCCCAAATCGGTCGGTGGTTAAAGAAGCGCCATTATTGGTTCCGTTATTGGCATTGGTGCTCATGTCATTGGCATTTCCGTTAAACGGCCAATAGCCTACCAACCCATTAGTCGGTACATAAGAAGGTACTTGTGCGGTCATAAATGTTGTCACACCAAATGCCAGTACGAGCATCATAAAAAAGTTTTTTTGTTTCATAAGAGATAGATTTTAAGGTTAATACTTTCAAAAGTAAGCCCATTAAACCAAATAAATTTTACGGATTAGTTATCGTCAGCAACTAGCTATTTACCGTTTAAAATACTTGATTATTCGCAAATCCGTCCTAATGCCTTTTGCTCCAAACAAGTATTCTAACAAATGAAACAAAAATATATTAGGTCTCTTTTGATGAAGCGAATGGGTATTATTGATACTAGTTTAAGTTCTCAATAAATCCAATACACCCAATTGCATAGCTATCAACATTTGGGTCTTAGCCCATGGTTGGATGGAAATAATAATGAAGTTATGAATCATCTCAGGTCATGTCATTTAGAATTTATTGAATCGGTTACTTTTTATCATCTTCGGGAAAAAGATTTTGCCATGTTACACCAAATGGAATGACATATTGCCAAATTTATACCTTGGTAGATTTATTGGTAATTTTATCTCAATAAACTACTAAGCGATACCAAAACACGCATAAATAAATTTAGAGGGTTTTACCTTCAAAAATCTTATAAAATTCCTCTAAATCGGAGAAAAAGTTAGATTTTTTGGCTGAAAAGAGTACATTAAAAGTCCGTAATTGTATTGTTAATCAATATATTACGGGCTTTTTTGTTGTATTTTTCCGACTATGTTTGGATCAAGTCAAAAAGTTGTGGGGAAATATTAAAACATCGATTTTTGCATTTTAAAACAAACTCAAATGCAAGACTCTTTTAGTGAACTTCTCAAGTTATTATTACCTGAAATCATTGTCGAATACTTTGAACTTACTTCTTATAAAAAAGGAGAAGAAATACTTCATCTTTACTTGAAAGAGATTAATTCAATTCCTAAAGAATACCGTCAATACAAATTAAGTTCCAAAGGATTTTTCGATCAGATAACGGTTCAAGATTTTCCAATTCGGGGACATCAAGTATATCTTCATATTACACGCAGGAGATGGCTCAATGAAGATACTGGACAAGTTGTATTTAGAGATTGGAATTTAGTAGCAAACGGGACTCGGGTAACACATGAGTTCGCGTCTTTTTTAAAAGTGATCAATAGATTCAAAGCCTAATGATTGTAAAGCTATCGCATCATTTTATGGCGTAAGTGGTAAAAATCTACAACACCAGTACAAGGATTTCTTAAGTAATTTTAAAACATGGGATCAAATTTTACACGCAAAAAAGTGGCTTTTTTTTCCTAAAAACATAGGTAAACGCCTGTCTATAGATGAGACCTCCTTATCTAATGGAGAACTTTATACAATCTTAACAAACAAAGCCAACAAAGAAAAGAAAGGAACCATCGTTGAAATCATTGCAGGAACCAAGGCGGAGACAGTCATTGCAATTATTGAAAAAGATTCCACTTAGACAGCGAAATCTAGTCGGAGAAATCACCTTAGATATGGCCGGAAATATGGGACTCATTGCAAAAAAATGTTTTCTAAATGCAACTCGCGTTACAGACCGTTTTCACGTTCAAAAACTAGCTTTAGAAGCGCTACAAGAAATTAGAATCAAATACCGTTGGCAAGCCATAGATCAAGAAAACGAGGCTATAGAAATCGCCAAGAAAAACAAAAAAAGTTTCGAGTGTGAAGTCTTGAAAAATGGAGATACGATTAAACAATTACTTGCTAGAAGTCGCTATTTGTTATACAAGAACAAATCAAAATGGACAGCAGACCAAATAGAACGTGCGGATATATTGTTTGAGCTATATCCCGATATTGAAAAGGCATATCAGTTAGCGCAAGATCTTAGAAATATATTCGAGAAAACTACAGACAAAATTATTGGACTTTCAAGACTCGCTAGATAGCATGAAAAAGTAAATCAATCCGGTTTTAAATCATTTAATACAATCTCTAGATCCATAATAAATCACTACCAAACGATATTAAACTATTTTGACAGTCGAAGTACGAATGCTTCAGCAGAATCGTTTAATACAAAGATAAAAGCGTTCAGAACACAATTTAGAGGAGTTGTAAAATTAACTTTTTCCTTTTTAGACTAACTAATATTTACGCTTAATTTTCATCGCTCCACAGGTTTTAGGATTGATCCGTTTTGTGATTGATCATAAAATTACTGCCTCAAAAAACGAAAAACTTTAAAAAAAAGGCATAAAAAAAGCCCTCATTTTCGTGAGGGCTTTTTGTTGGTCTACAAGGACTCGAACCTTGAAAGACTGCACCAAAAACAGTTGTGTTACCATTACACCATAGACCAATTCTATAGCTGTTAAGCGTGTGCAAATTTAAACTAAAAAATAGCTTTCACAAATTTTTTTATAAAAAAAATTAAAAATATTTTTTTGCATTTCATTAACCAAAAAAACATTTTCTTTGTACAACAAATAGAAAAAGTAAAATTGACCTTATAATATATATGACAAAATTCAATTTTAATAAGTGGAATACCCTTTTAGGTTGGCTTACTTTTGCCATCGCATTAATAACCTACACCCTTACCGTAGAACCTACAATGAGTTTCTGGGATTGCGGGGAATACATCGCCACCGCCGCTAAACTAGAAGTGGGTCATCCCCCAGGAGCGCCTTTATACCAAATGATTGGTGCGTTTTTTGCCCTATTTGCAACTAGCGAAAATCAAATTGCCTTAATGGTAAATATGATGTCCGTGTTTTCGAGTGCCTTTACCATCCTATTGATGTTTTGGTCTGCCACTATTTTATTAAAAAAAATATTTTTGGGTTTCGATGATAACAAAGAAACAACAGAAATCAGCAAACAAAATAGCATTGTAATCTTAGGAAGTGCTTTTGTAGGGGCTATGGCTTATACTTTTTCGGATAGCTTTTGGTACAATGCCGTGGAAGCCGAAGTATACGCAATGGCTTCGCTCTTTATTGCCTTGCTCTTTTGGTTAGGCTTGCGATGGGAACAAGATATGGATAGCCCTCGCGGAAACAAATGGCTGCTCGTTATTTCCTTAGTCATCGGACTTTCGTTTGGCGTGCACTTTATGGCTTTGTTAACCATTCCTGCAATAGGTTTCCTCTATTACTTTAAGCACTACAAGGAAATCACCATCAAAAACTTCATCATTGCCAATGTTATTGTCGTTGCGATTTTATTGTTCATCTTTAAATTACTCCTTCCCCTTACCATGGCTTTCTTTGCCAATGCGGAGATTTATATGGTAAATGAAATGGGAATGCCTTTTAACTCTGGGACTATTTTTGTTGCATTGCTTTTAATCGCCTTCTTCTATTTCAGTTTAAAATATACTAAACAGAAAGGACTGATTAAATTCAACACCTTACTGCTTTGTATTTTATTTATTTTTATCGGATTCTCTACTTGGATAATGCTGCCTATTCGCGCCAATGCCAACACGGTAATTAATGAAAATAAACCTTCGGACGCAAGAGAAGTACTGGCTTATTACAACCGGGAACAATATGGCGTAAACCCTTTATTTTACGGGCCACAGTATTCCGATTCTTATGCTGGTTTAGACAAAGACCAACCTTATTTAGACAAGGCACCAAACTATGAAAGAGATTACAAATCCGGGAAATATGCCATTGTAAACAACTACAAAAACGCTGAACAAAATAGCGATGACGATCACAAAGCCATTTTGCCAAGAATGTGGAGCACGGAGCACATAGAGAATTACATGAATTTCACGCATCCGCTGGAGTTTAAAATAAACCCCAATTATGCTTATGAAGATGATTTAGGGAAATATGGTATTGATGCAGAACAATTATCCGAAGAAGAATTAGCCTCCGCGGTGGCTCAGTTAAGAAATGAGGTCGAGAAAACGGTTACAGAATTCCGAACAGCTTGTTCCAAAAATCTAATTGACAATGAAGATTATAGTGCCTTTCTAAAAAATTATGGTGACTATTTAATTATCGAGAAACCCACCACCGTTGATAATTTGAGCTTTATGCTGGAATATCAATTTGGCTATATGTATTGGAGGTACTTGATGTGGAACTTCACAGGAAGACAAAGTGATGTTCAAGGGAAATATGACAGCCTTGAAGGCAATTGGATGAGTGGTATTACCTTTATAGATGAAATCCGTTTGGGTTCACAAGCCAATTTACCTTCTGATGTATTGAATAATAAAGGTAGAAATTTGTATT
>CALQBR020000103.1 GCA_943328865.2 Sphingobacterium thalpophilum | reverse complement strand
TAAAACTCAAAACTTTTTCCGTCATCTCCTAAAAGGACTTCTTCAAAAATAGTTTCAGCTTCTTCTTTAAAAAGTGCAATACTTTCATATCGGGTAGAATAATGCCCTAATATCAATTGTTTCACATTGGCTTTCAAAGCAATTGTTGCAGCTTCTTTTGCCGTAGCATGCATTGTCTTTTTGGCCAAAAGCGCTTCCGATTCTAAAAAAGTAGATTCATGATACAATACATCTACCCCTTCGATAATTGGAATAATACTTTCATCATAAACCGTGTCGGAACAAAAGGCATAACTCTTTGTTGGAATAGGATCAAATGTCAGTTTGTGATTCTCTATAACCCTGCCATCTTCCAAAGAAATATCTTTTCCGTTTTTAATTTTCTGATAATAACAGCGGTCAATCTCGTAATTTTGAACAGCATCTAAATTCAATTTACGATCTCCAACTTTCTCTTGAAACAAATAACCATTGGTATATACCCTGTGCTTTAAGGGAATTGTTTTAACCACAACTTTTTCATCTTCATAAACTACTTCACTTTCACTATTAGACAATTCATGAAAAAATAAACTATAGTTCGTCCATGAATTGGACAATCGCAACTGCAATGTAATTACTTCTTTAATCCCTTTTGGACCATAAATATGTAAATCTTGGGTTCGATTGAGTAGCATAAAAGTAGAGACCAACCCCACCAAACCATAAAAATGGTCTCCATGCAAATGCGAAATAAAAATATGATTGATTTTTAAAAATCGGATTTTGTTCTTTCTTAACTGGACTTGCGTACCTTCTCCACAATCAATTAAAAACAATCGATTTCGGATCTCCAAAACTTGAGCAGTCGGATTGGTAAACGTTCTTGGTGTAGCTGCATAACAGCCTAAGATGGTTAGATTCAAATTGTGGTCTATTCGGAGTTATTCTTTAATCATTCAAAAACAAATCGAAATCATTTAAAACCCTAAATCCCTTTCGATTTCTTCCATCTCAATGATATCATGAGCTTCTAAAATTGAAGGCACCACCATAACCGCATTAGGAACCGCATTAAAATCGATATTTTCAGCTACTATTACGAAAGATTTTTTTCCATCTTGGTGTTTTTTAGACAGATCCGCAAACGCTTTTATGCTTTCAACAGTAGCGGATTTATCATGCGACATATCCAAAATAAGATTTTGTCCTTTATAACTAGCATGCTGAGCGCTCATTTTTTCTAAAAAAGAAGTGGCATTGCCTTCCGTGTCTTTAATAATAGTGGTATGTCCTTTTGTATCTACTTTCATTGATGCGTATAATATGTTTAATTACTTGATTTTGGAAGCTAATAAATAAATGACCGCCATCCTGATAGCCACTCCGTTTTCAACTTGATTTAAAATAACCGATTGCTTTGAATCAGCAACATCAGAAGTAATCTCTACTCCTCGATTGATTGGTCCCGGGTGCATAATTACGATTTCTTTATTTAAAGAATTTAAAAGCAATTGATCAACTCCGTATTGCTGGGTATATTCTCTTGTGGAAGGAAAAAAATTCACATCCATTCTTTCATTTTGAACGCGTAACATATTGGCGACATCACACCACTCCAAAGCTTTTCGCAAATTAGACTCCACAGTAACGCCTAATGATTCAATATGTCTTGGAATTAGCGTTTTTGGCCCACATACTTTCACTTCGGCACCTTGCATTTGCAAAGCATATATGTTAGACAAAGCAACTCTAGAGTGCAAAATATCCCCTACAATTACAACTTTTTTTCCTGCTACTTCTCCTAATTTTTCTCTAATAGAATAACTATCTAATAATGCTTGAGTGGGATGCTCGTGGGCACCATCGCCTGCATTAACAATACTTGCCTTTACATTTTTTGACAAGAAATGAGCCGCACCTGGATTTGAATGACGCATCACCACCATATCTACCTTCATAGATAGGATATTATTTACCGTATCAATTAATGTTTCTCCTTTTTTAACTGACGATTGAGCAGCGGAAAAACTGATCACATCAGCCGACAATCTTTTTTGTGCCAATTCAAAAGAGAGCTTGGTTCTAGTACTATTTTCAAAAAATATATTAGCGATAGTAATATCACGAAGAGAAGGTACTTTTTTAATTGGTCTATTTATGACTTCTTTAAAATGATCGGCTGTTTCAAAAATAAGGTCAATATCTTTTTTGTTGATATATTTGATACCTAATAAATGATTTACACTTAGTTCGCTCATTTTTTATTGATTATTATAAATTAAGAAAACACCATCTTCGCCATCCTGTTCCTTCCAGTTCACCTTTACTTTTTCATTGTTTATGGCATCTACCTGTCGGCCACGATAATCTGGTTGAATGGGCAAATGACGACTAAAACGACGATCTATTAAAACTAAAAGTTCAATTTCTGATGGTCTACCAAATGATTGTATCGCGGTCAAAGCCGAACGTATACTTCTTCCAGTATACAAAACATCATCAATGAAAATGACTTTTTTATTTTCAACTAAAAAATTTATTTGGGTTTTATTGGCCTCCAAAGGCTTATCCGTTCTTCTGAAATCGTCCCGAAAGAAAGTAATATCGAGATACCCTAAAGCAATATTAGAAACTTTGTATTCTTTTTCCAATAAATCTCTTAACCGCTCCGCAAGAAAAATCCCTCGAGGCTGAATACCAACCAAAATAGTCTCTGAAAAATCAAGATGCTTTTCAATTAACTGACAGGCCAAACGATGCAGAATGATATTGACTTCTTTGGAAGTAAGCAATACTTTTTGACTCATAATGAAGTGTTGTTTGGGGTGCAAAGATATAATTTTTTTATCTAAATTAGTTTGATTTTATTGCTATCAAAAAGAAGAATTCTTAGTATTTATGAATGTAATTTTCTGAAAAGTAAATTGTTTGTTATTAAAACAAAAAATCATAAATAAGGGTTAAAAATTACATTATTATCATTTTTTTATTAAATTTGTATACCCGAATTAAATATATCACAATGTACCGCATAATATATCTGAGTTCTGCCATTAAACAATTTTCTGAGGAAGAAATCAGTCTACTTTTAATACAATCTAGAAAATGGAATACTGAACACCATATAACGGGTGTTTTATTACATATTGAGGGTGATTTTCTTCAAGTTATAGAAGGTGATGAAATTATCGTAAAACAACTTTTTGAAAAAATAAAATTAGACACAAGACACAAAGGGGTTATTTGTGTTTTTGATGGCCCCATCAAAGAGCGTAACTTTACAGACTGGTCAATGGGATTTTGCGCTTTAGAATACGAAAATTTAAGACATGTTTCTGGTTATGAAACTTTTGACAGAACCAATTTGTTTGATTCCGCAGACAAAACTGCCAGCGTTTTCCTAGAACTTTTTATAAAATCAAACAAAAAAAAATTGGTGTTTTTGTAGCTTGAAATTTAAAAGCAATCTATACTTTGTAATTTAAAATGGTATAATTTAGTATAAATAAACGCTTAAATCAAAAAGACACTGGACATCGTTAACATCAAATCCTATAAAAAAATCTTATTTCTGATCGCTAGCAGGTAGCCATCAAATCCTTGATGTTAATTTTTATTAATCTTCTTCAATTTCAAATTCTGCATCTTTTTCCCAAATTTCCATCTCACAGGGTTTGCAATTGAATTTTAGCTTGTATTCCAATTCCCCTTGCTTCAGCACCAATGGCTCTTTTACTTTAACGCCCAAAGTATCTTTATGATATTTAGGACATTTTTCCAATTCGTATTTGATGCAATATTTCGTGGTCATTACCCTTGATTTCCCCGGATCCCACTGCAATTCAAAGGCTTTTTCAATTTCGGTTACGCCATGTCGCTCATAGAATTTTCTCGCCAGCTTATTGGACACATTGTACATGAAATCCAGTTTCTCTTCCGGATAAGGATGACTTGTTTTTACAATTTGGTGTTCTTCACGGTGGTAGTTGGCTAAACGCAATTCGGATAATTGTTCATAAACCATTCTTCGCATTTCGTTAATTTTAGAAAGGGGAAGAAACCAATTTTCTGAAAAAAGAATGGTTATTGTATCAGCAGTATAGGGTGTAAATCCCGTTTTAGCCAATTGTATTTTGATGTTTTCCTCGATTGACTCGTTGTTTTTTGTTCTTTCTTTTGGATGCGCTAAAGTGACCTTACTTACATTATTGTCTTCGTCAGTTGCAATAAGTTCAAAACCATTCTCATTTTCAGTTAGCAATAACGTAGAACTTATTTTTCGAACCGCACTATCCTCCCGCTCTACAATCTTGATGAAAGCAGCATCATTATTCCGGTAGATGAAAGTTCCTGGTGGAATGTCTTTTAAAACATTCGGATACACCAAGCCATTTTCAGCTCGGTTAACATAAATGCCGTCTGCTTCATTATTTTCATTGATAAAGCAAAGTCCATCTCCATTATGCAATAAATGACCGTTTTCAATTTCGTATGAATTTCCAACAGTATTGATTAATTTACCGATGTACTGCCCTTTGGATTTAGGACTTTCCCATGAACCAATTGAACTGTGACGTTCATTTACAAAATAATCGGTATAACCGCGATTAAAAGTTCTGTTTAAAGCAGAATCAAAAGTATAAGTACATTTCCCTGAAGAGGCTTTGGTATATTTATCATTACCTTCAAGGAAAGCATCTAACTTTTGTCTTAAAAATGAAACGTTATTTTTAACATAAACAATATCTTTTAATCGGCCTTCAATTTTGAAGGAACAAATTCCGGCTTCAATTAAATTGGGAATTTGATCAGAAACATCAAAATCTTTAATAGATAGTAAGTGACTGTTTTTGATTAAAGTATCGCCATGGCCATCAATCAAATTGTAAGGCAAACGACAGTTTTGTGCACAAGAACCGCGATTAGCACTGCGTTCGCCATTAGCAACACTCATATAGCAATTGCCACTGAAAGAAACACATAAGGCGCCGGTTACAAAAAACTCCAGTTCAACATCGGTTGCCGTACTAATTTCTTTGATTTGGTGTAAATTTAATTCCCTAGCCAATACGACACGCTTCATCCCTGCTTCTTTGAGAAACTTTATTTTATCAGCGTCGCGGTTATTGGCTTGGGTACTGGCATGTAAGACTATTGGAGGTAAATCCATTTCTAAAATCGCCATATCCTGAACAATCAGCGCGTCGACACCAATGGCATACAAATCCCAAATCATCTTTCGACACGTTTCTAATTCATTGTCATATAAAATGGTGTTCATCACTACAAAAACTTGCGCATTAAACAAATGTGCATATTTAACTAAAGCGGCAACATCTTCTATCGCGTTATTGGCATTAGAACGGGCTCCAAATTGAGGCGCTCCAATATATACCGCATCAGCACCACTGTTGATGGCTGCTATACCTTGGATTAAATCTTTTGCAGGTGCTAATATTTCAATTTTCTTTTTCATTTGTTTGCTACTTGTTTGTAGGGTATGATTTTTAGCGGGTTTATTTTTGCTAAAAGGTTTGCAAAGTTCATCTATTTTATAAAATATTTCAAATGCAATTGGTTTTTTTTAAGATTAAAAAAAAAGTACTCTAAACCTATTATCAAAAACACTCCAAATAGACTTACGTAAATGGGGAGCAACACTCCCATATTCAAAGTAAAATATGAAACGGTAAATGAATAATCCTTTTTAATAACCCATATTTAGTAATAGTCAAGAAATCCAATTTCTTTATTTGTTATACCTTTGTGCATATAAATTACAATTATGGCAAGGTTTAAAGAAAACGATTTACCAAAATCAAAAATTACGGTTAGTGCGCTAAAAAAGGCTACTATAATATTTCAATATGCTGGAGCGCACCGTTGGAAATTTTATGTCGGATTGATTTTTTTATTATTTACAGGTGCCACTGCCTTGGC
>CALQBR020000102.1 GCA_943328865.2 Sphingobacterium thalpophilum | reverse complement strand
GAAATAATCATTCGGTCGCGAACAATTATAGCACCTACCTGTTTGCGCTTACAGTAAGAGAGTCTCCCCCATTCGGTAGCGATTCGCAAATAAGCCCTGTCGTATTTATTTAATTTTATCTGATCCATATTACATTTCCAAAAGTTCAAATGACTGTTCTAATAGCCCTGATGGGAGCGGCATCCTTTTGCTGCTTTTTAGCAGTGAAAGATAAAGCAGACAGCAGGAATACGATCTACAAAAGTACGCAAACCTTTGGCTCATTCTACTTAAAATAATTCTGAATGTGGCTTAACGATTCCAAATCGGGCTTTCGACAATCATTGGCAAAACGACCCCGATTACAAAGGATGACATGACCAAGGTCCAATCGCGTTTGGAGAAACGGAAGAAAGTTTGCACTACGTAGGACAATAGTAACACTACAAAAACAACGATTATTTGAGCCGCTTCAATACCGATGGAGAATTCTAAAAGCGGAATCAATTTATCAGAGGCACTCCCGCTAAGCAAGGTTTTAAAGTAATTCGCAAAGCCAATACCGTGAATGATTCCAAAAAACAAGGTGACAAACCCAATGATACTGATGCTTTCATTTTTTGAGGATTTTCCAGCAGTAAAAAGATGAAAAATAGCGGTAATTAGTATGGTTATTGGGATCAAAAACTCAATTAAATGGGCTTTTACCGTAACCACGCCATAAACAGAGAGCAATAATGCCAAAGTGTGACCTATGGTAAAAATCGAAATTAGTATTAATACCCTTTTCCAGTCTTTAAAAGCGTACGGAACGGTTAAGGCAATTAAAAACAAAACATGATCATAAGCTCTGATATCTAAAACATGCCGCATTCCTATTTCAAAATAGATCCAAAATTCTGACATTTTAATGGTATTAAAGATTTTAAGGAATATCAAACTTACAATTAATTTTAAAAATTACAGGCAAAAGGTTTCAAAAACCTTATTCGATAAATTCTATGTTGAAAATTAACCTATTATGAACCAAAAAATACGTTATCAAAATACAGTCCCTCTTAAAGATACGACAAAAAATCAGGAAATCGCCTCTATTAAAAACAGAAATTAAGCCTTAACTTTGAGTAACACCTAAAGAAAGACACTATGCCATTTTCAGATTTATTTGACAACGAATTCAAATCCAGAAACAAAGGTCATTTTTCTGCCATTGTAAGAATTGCCGTTGCTGACCGCAATATTAGCGCGGAAGAAAAGTTGTTTTTAGACAAACTGTCGGTTAATTTGGAAATCTCCAAAGAGGAATATGAGGAAATTTTAGAAAACCCCATGAAATACCCTATTAACCCACCCTATTTATATACGCAAAGGCTAGAACGACTCTATGATTTGTCTAGGATGGTTCTTGCAGACCACATTTTGGGACAAAAGCAAAAAGACCTCTTGATCAAATTGGCGTTAGCCCTTGGTTTTACGCCTGGAAACGTGAGTTATATTGTAGACAAAGCCCTGTCTTTACTAGTTCAAAATGTTGATTTAGATGCTTTTATTTTCGAAATGCAACATATGAACAAATAGTATAATAAAACCTCTTCTAATTCATTGATCAATTTGTTTTTGTACCATTTACAGCATGACTTTGATCTTAAAAAATTACAAATAAAAAACGATTGACAATTATTAAGCAAAATAATTATCAATCGTTTTTTCACTAAACAAGAAGCAAATCTTAAATGCCCAATTTCTTCATCATTGGAGCGGGAATCGCCCCCTTGTGGATCATAATGGCCGTGGTTTTGTATTTCACAAACTCCTTGGTCATGAATAAATAACCTTTATAATCGTTACTAGCGCCCCAGGAATTTTTAACGATATAATATTCTTTTCCATTCTGATCTTTAGAAATGCCTACAATGTGCATCCCGTGGTCATCTTGAGTTGTATAATTGTCAAATGCTTTTTGACGCATGGCTTCCGTTACAATCATTTCATTTTTAGGCCCATTAAAAAGATCTGCTTTTTCTTCAGCAGTCATCGTTTCAAAGTTCTTTTCAGGAACAAATGCTACTCCATTTTTCCAACTGAAACTTTTCTCACTCACATCTCCCCCCCAAGCCACTGTGTAGCCTTTTTTCAATCCATTGTCAATGATTTCTGTAAGCTCATTTATTTTGACATTATAAACTTGATTAAAAGCCCAGTTGTCTGGAACCAATAATGTGAATTTAGAATAATAAGGATATTCTTGTAAAGATGAAATTTCTATATAATCATCGGCATTGATTCCTACCACTTCCTTAGCAAAAGTTTCAGGGGTGTATTTCTTACCATTGTACTCAAAAGATTTTGGCACTTCTCCTAAATAAGAATCAATTACAGCAGTATAGGCTTTTTCCCAATTTGGGGTTAATTCCCCATTCGGATTTTTAACTGTTGCAGCCAAAACCCCTTCCATGATTGCTCCCATTTCAGCGAATTTATTCTTATCAGTTCCGTAATTTAATCCCGTATAGACCATTTGAGGTACCGCCCCGTATTTTTTATACATATTCATCACGTCATGAAAAGCCCCGCCATCACCTAAAGTTACTGCGCCATGCATGCGAACATAAATCCTTCCTTTTTCCACATAAGCATTACGTGCGGAGTAAATCTGGGAAAGCTCTACTGGTTTTTTACCCATTCGAATCATCTCTGATTCTATAAACGAATTGCCAGAATAACTCCAACAAGTCCCTGAAGAACCTTGATTTTTTATTGACGTATTTTCTAGATTGATTACATCTGTAAATTTAAATGCGTCCTTGCTATTCTCGCTCGCATTTACTTTTAGTGAATTCACTAAATTGTCTTGTGCAAAAATTACACTCATTCCCATCAATAAAGCCGAAGCTAAAAACAGGGGTCTCTTTTTTAAAGTATTCATTTTTTAATTGTTTAAAGGTTGTGGTGTTTTTGTTTAAAATGCAAATTTAAACGCTATTAGAAATAAAAAGCAATTTTACAATGTTTCTTTTAGCCATTTGAAAAATTCACGTTGCCAAACTAGAGCATTTTGTGGTTTCAACACCCAATGATTTTCTTCTGGAAACAATAAAAACCGACTTTTAATCCCTTTTAATTGCGCCGCTTGAAAGGCTTCTTGGGCTTGTCCAATTGGAACCCGATAATCTTTACCCCCTTGAATAATCATAATTGGGGTATTCCATTTGTTGATGTGGTTGATGGGATTGAAATCGGAATAGGCTTTTTGAGCTATCGGGTTTTCTTGCTCCCAATAAGCGCCGCCGTGATCCCAATTGTTAAAGAAAACCTCTTCGGTGGTGCCGTACATGCTTTGTAAATTATAAACACCACAGTGAGAGATAAATGTTTTAAAACGGTTTTGGTGCATACCAGCTAAGTAAAATACAGAATAGCCACCAAAACTAGCGCCTACCGCCCCTAATCGGGTGTTGTCTACATATTTTTCTTTCGCAAGTGTGTCAATAGCCGAAAGATAATCTGCTATCACTTGTCCGCCCCAATCTTTGCTAATTTGTTCATTCCATTCTACCCCGTGGCCTGGCATTCCGCGACGGTTTGGCGCTACAATAACATAGCCTTGTGCCGCCATTAAAGAAAAATTCCAACGGAAAGAATAACTTTGCGTCAATGGGGATTGTGGACCTCCTTGGCAATATAATAAAGTAGGATATTGCTTTGTTGCATCAAAATTTGGAGGAAGAATTACCCAAACTAACATTTTTTTACCATCTGTTGTGGTTACATAACGTTTTTCGGTTTTGCTTGATGCTAAAGTGCTGTAGGTGGCTGTATTGACATGGGTCAATTGTTGCCAAAGTTTTTTCTTTAAGTCATACGAATAGATTTCAGCCGCATGATTCATATCTGTCCGAGCCACTATAATTGCATTACCAACCTGACCAACTAAATCACTGACATCAAAATCGCCATCAGTTAATTGTTTAACGACAAGATTCGTCTTAGCTGTTTTTGGAAAATTAACTTCGAACAACTGTCTGGTACCGTCAATAGGGGCAATAAAATATACTTTTTTTCCATCTGTGCTCCAGATAAAACTATCAACTGTTCCATCCCAATTGGCTGTCAAATTGATTGACTTCCCTTTGACACTTACTACGATGTCATTTTTATCAGCTTCATAGCCGTCGCGTTTCATTTGTAGCCAAGTTAAATCCCCAGAAGGAGAAAATTGAGGCGCTATATCATACCCTAAATTTTCTTGGGTTCTGTTTGTTGTTTCTTTAGTATCAAGGTGGTATTCGTAAATATTTGTATTGGTAGAAAGGGCATATTGCGTTCCTGACTTTTTCTTAGAAACATACAAAATACTTTTGCTGTTTGGAGCCCAAATATAATCTTCATCTCCGCCGAATGGTTTCTGTGGCGCATCAAAGTTTTCTCCTTTCATGATGTCGATACCGACAGCTGTTTCCTTGTTTTCTTTATAAAAAACATGATTGTATTTTCCTTCGTTCCAAGTGTCCCAATGGCGGTAATTCAATCCATTGTAAACCTGAACATTCGATTTTTCCAATTCGGGATAGAAATCCTTCCCGTTTACTTTCTCTATTTTTACTTCTTCGCTGTAAACTACATATTTACCGTCAGGAGAAATGTTTTTATCAGTCAAAAATTCTTTAGTGTCTTTTATTTCGGTTGCATTGCCCCCTGAAACGGAAATACTATAGTATTTGGAACTTGATTTATTTTCTTCAACCGAAGGAGTTGAAACTTTATAGATAATGTTTTTTCCGTCTTTAGCAATTCCCAAAGCCGTTACTCTTCCAAGTTTCCAAAGTAATTCTGGAGACATTACATTTTGTGCCATTGTATTGATACTGATGGTAATTAAAAGGGTTATAAATATTCTTTTGTGCATAATTGAATTATATTTTTAAGGCATAAAAGTAGGGATTATATTTTAAAATGGAATTGATTTTTAGCCCAGATGGAAGTGGCATCCTTTTATTGATTTACTGACAAAGGAAGGAAATCAATAAAAGATACAACGGACAGCTGGAAATAGCTTCAAAAAAGGATTAAATTAGAACAAAAAATGATATTTTTATAAAAAATTTCAAGATGCAATTGAGTTATTGGGAGTTAAAGAACTGGTTTACCGATGTCGATTTTACAGTTGTTGGCAGTGGCATTGTGGGTCTTCATACCGCATTGCGACTTCGGGAGCGGTTTCCAAACCAGAAAATTTTGGTTTTGGAGAAAGGGCTGTTGCCACAAGGTGCAAGTACTAAAAATGCCGGTTTTGCTTGTTTTGGAAGTATCTCTGAAATCATGGATGATTTGGAATCTCATTCTGAAGAAGCCGTGATTCAATTGGTTCGGAAGCGTTGGCAAGGCCTGCAATTGTTGCGAAAAAGACTGGGCGATGCCGCGATTGATTTAAAATCGTATGGGGGATATGAATTATTTTTGAAAAATGACGAAAGCACTTATGAAGCCTGTTTGAAGCAATTGCCTTTTATAAATGCCCTATTAAATCCGATATTTCAACAGGCTGTTTTTGCCAAAGAGAGAAACTCTTTTGGATTTGGGGACATTCATGAGCATTTGATTTACAATCCTTTTGAAGCCCAGATTGATACCGGTAATATGATGCAGGCTTTACTCAAACAAGCCGTATCTAATGACATCTTAATTTTAAATCAACAAGAAGTTACCGCTTATCACGAAACCATGAAAGGAGTCGAGGTGGTTTTAGATGATTTAAGTTTTACTACTAAAAAATTGTTGTTTGCCACTAACGGATTTGCTGCGAAACTGACATCCGGACGCGTGAAACCAGCTCGCGCTCAAGTTTTAATTACTGAACCCATTGCGAATCTTCAGATAAAAGGCACTTTTCACTTAGATAAAGGTTATTATTATTTTAGAAATGTTGGGGATCGACTCTTGTTTGGAGGTGGGCGCAATCT
>CALQBR020000101.1 GCA_943328865.2 Sphingobacterium thalpophilum | reverse complement strand
TCTCCTATAGGTATCGCTTATTTAAAATTCATAAATGAAGAAAAAGAAAGAATCATTCAGGAATCTTTTAGTTGGATTAACATTTAAACTTTGGCCTTGGAAAAGAACCAAGGTGCGATGATCTTATTCTTAAAAAAAAGGAGGACCTTTATAGTCCTCCCTTAGTTAATTTTGATTTACCATTATCAACTTCATTCCTATCGGGATAGCTGATTATTGAATAAACGTCTCTTTGGAAGATGCGAAGTACTCAAGTAATTAATCAAAACCACACTCAAATATATGACTTGTTTGAAATTAAAAAACTTAACAGCAACACATTAACTTCTGATTTAACATTATAATTAAATCATATCAAGCAATTGAAAACTCATTGCTTATAAATATTTCATCCCTCCCTTTTTCCGAAAAACTCCAAATAAATAATACCTTTGAGGTTACCTTTAAAATCTTAAATCATGCAGCTCGTTTTCGCTTCCAACAACCCAAACAAAATCAAAGAAATACAACAATTACTTCCTAAAAGTATTCAAATCTTGAGTTTAGAAGACATTGGCTGTTATGAAGAAATTCCAGAAACAGCAGAAACTATTGAAGGAAACGCCATCTTGAAAGCCAATTATGTGACTGAAAAATATGGCTATGATTGCTTTGCTGACGATACTGGATTAGAAGTCGATGCTTTGAATGGTGCTCCAGGAGTGTATTCGGCGCGTTATGCAGGAGCACAAAAAAGTGCGGAAGACAATATGGATAAGCTATTAAAAGTACTCACTGATATTAGCAATAGAAAGGCACAATTTAAAACCGTCATTGCTTTAAACAGCAACCAGCAACAACATCTTTTTGCAGGGATTGTGAAAGGCGAAATTACATTTGAGAAAACAGGAAATCAAGGTTTTGGCTATGATCCTATCTTTAAACCAGAAGGTTGTAACGGTACTTTTGCCACACTTTCTATGGCAGAAAAAGCAAGTATCAGCCATCGTGGAAAAGCTACGCAATTGCTATTGGAATATTTACTTTCTTAGCGTCTTTATTACTAGAATGACTGTTTTTGTCACTTTTCAAAGGCTTTAAAAGTTACGGTTAAATCTAAAAACCTGATAATCAATTCGTAATAAAAAATCAATTCTGACAGAACCATTAGTTTATCATAAATATTTGGTGTATTTTTGCAAAATATTTTAAAATACAATATGACTAAATTTGAACAATTAGGATTGAGTGAATCGTTACTGAAGGCGATTTTAGATCTAGGATTTGAGAATCCGACTGAAGTACAGGAGAAAGCGATTCCCCTATTATTGGAAAAAGACACTGATATGGTTGCGTTGGCTCAGACAGGGACAGGGAAAACAGCAGCATTTGGTTTTCCGCTAATCCAAAAAATTGATGCCAACAACAGAAATACACAAGCATTAATTTTATCTCCAACACGCGAACTTTGTTTGCAGATTACCAACGAAATTAAAAACTACTCCAAATACGAAAAAGGTATTAATGTGGTAGCAGTTTACGGTGGGGCTAGCATTACAGAACAAGCAAGAGACATTAAAAGAGGAGCACAAATTATTGTGGCCACTCCAGGTAGAATGCAAGATATGATTAACAGAGGTTTGGTAAATATCTCTCAGATCAACTATTGTATTCTTGACGAAGCCGATGAAATGTTAAACATGGGATTTTACGAAGATATCGTAAACATTCTTTCTACTTCTCCAGACGAAAAAAGCACTTGGTTGTTCTC
The DNA here is from genome assembly GCA_943328865.2 of Sphingobacterium thalpophilum. Taxonomy (GTDB): domain Bacteria; phylum Bacteroidota; class Bacteroidia; order Flavobacteriales; family Flavobacteriaceae; genus Flavobacterium. The sequence goes on along the minus strand of CALQBR020000101.1, from coordinate 4,244 downwards.
TGCAACAATGCCACAAGAAGTCGCTAGAATTGCAAAACAATTCATGCACGATCCTTTAGAAATTACTGTTGGCACGAAGAACTCAGGTTCTGCAACCGTTTCTCACGAATTTTACTTAGTAAATGCTCGTGACCGTTATGAAGCTTTGAAACGTTTGGCAGATGCCAATCCAGATATTTTCTCAGTCGTTTTTTGTCGTACCAAAAGAGACACGCAAGCTGTGGCTGAAAAATTGATTGAAGACGGATACAGTGCTGCAGCATTGCATGGTGATTTATCTCAAGCACAACGCGATGGGGTAATGAAATCGTTCCGTGGTCGTCAAATCCAAATGTTGGTTGCTACTGACGTTGCTGCCCGTGGAATTGACGTTGATAATGTTACTCACGTAGTAAACTACCAATTGCCAGACGAAATCGAAACTTACAATCACCGTTCAGGACGTACAGGAAGAGCTGGAAAATTAGGAACTTCTATCGTCATTGTTACTAAAAGTGAATTGCGCAAGATTTCTTCTATCGAAAGAATCATCAAACAAAAGTTTGAAGAAAAAACCATTCCTTCTGGAATCGAAATCTGTGAAATCCAATTATTACACTTAGCCAATAAAATCAAAGATACCGAAGTAGATCATGAAATTGACAACTATCTTCCAGCAATCAACAATGTACTTGAAGGGTTATCTAAAGAAGAATTGATTAAGAAAATGGTATCGGTAGAATTCAACCGTTTTATTGCTTACTACAAGAAAAATAGAGACATTTCCAACCAATCATCCGGTGCTGAAAGACGCGATCGTGACGATAGAGAGGGTGGCTCTAGAGAAAGTAACAACAGTGGAGCTACTAGATATTTTGTAAACATTGGTTCTAGAGACAATTTCGATTGGATGTCTTTAAAAGATTATTTAAAAGAAACCTTAGACTTAGGTCGTGATGATGTGTTTAAAGTAGATGTTAAAGAAGGTTTTTCTTTCTTTAATACTGATCCAGAACACACCGATAAAGTAATGGAAATATTGAACAACGTACAATTAGAAGGACGTAGAATCAACGTGGAAATTTCTAAAAATGACGGTGGTGGAAGACGCGATCACAATGGAAGAAATTCTGGTGGTGGATTTGGTGGAAGAAGCTCAGCTCCTAGAAGAGAAGGTAATTTTGCACCAAGAAGAGAAGGCGGATTTAGAAGCGATAGAAATGCTGCTCCAAGAGAAGGTGGCTTTAGAAGTGACAGAGGTGCTGCACCAAGAGGTACTGGTAGTTCTGACAGAGCTCCAAGAAGATCTGAAGGGTTTAGCGATGCCCCAAGAGAGCGCAGACCAAGAAAAAGCTAATTCTTTTAGTTAATTTTCTTATAATTATAGGAAGACTACAAAATATCTTACTGCGTTTTATTACTTTTAAACTTTTAAAACCCAACATGAGATATTTTGTAGTTTTCTTTTTTGTTTTACTCTCTAGCATTGCCGTTGCGCAAGAAACCGAATTAAATCAAAGTGTTTCTGGGACCATTAGCAACGACAACACACTACTTCCGTTAGCGAATGTAAACATCATTAATATAAACAAAGTAATAGGGACTATTTCCAACTACAAAGGTGCTTTTGAAATCAAAGTAAGTGTCAATGACACGCTGCACCTCTCACTTATCGGATTCAAATCGATTAAAATAAGAGTCACTAATGACTGGATCAAAAACAAAGTTACCCGAATTCAAATGACCGAAAAAGCCATTGCGCTAGAGGAAGTCGTGATTCGGCCTTATGATTTAACTGGCTATCTTGAAATCGATTCCAGACTCATCCCTACCAAAGACAACTACCGATACAGTATTTCCGGTCTTGCAGAAGGTTATGAAGCTGGAGAAACCGCTCCAAGCGCTTTTGGAAGGGTTATGGGTTCTATATTTAATCCTGCCGATATGCTTTACAATTTCTTTGGCAAAAAGCCCAAAGAACTCAAAAGAATCAAGGAAATGAAAAAAGACGACACGGTTCGGAATTTATTGGCTTCAAAATTTGATCGTGAGACCATTTCCGTACTTTTGGGAGTGGATAAAAAAGAAATTGCCGAAATTCTAGAACGGTGTAATTATTCGGAATCCTTTGTAAAAACAGCCAATGATCTCCAAATTATGGATGCCATCAGTGAATGTTATGAGGAATATAAAGTCTTGAAAAAGAAATAGACTTTACACTCTATTTTCCGTTACTTTCCTCAAAATGATACTTGTTTTGAAGTTTCAAAGTCGTGAAAGATAATAATAATGAATTTAGAACACTATCAATAAAGATTAATCCTCTTCTTTCTTAATTACTTTTCGGGCTACTTCAATTTTGTATTTCTTACCTTTCATCTTTTCATCTTTGATGGCATTAAGTAAATCCTTTACCTTATTGAATTTTACAGCGGCAAAGGAGGTAAAATCTTTCACTTCAATTAATCCTAAATCGTCTTTTTCTAATTTTCCCTTTTGAGAAAAGAAACCGACAATGTCAATTTTATTGAGCTTATTTTTCTTTCCACCACTAATGTAAATTGTTTGAAATTCAGGTGGTTTCGGTATCGTATTAGAATCATCTACTTTATGCGTTTTCATCGCATAGTCAACGTAATCCATTTTTTTCTCACTTTCATGAGCCACAATATATGCTGTACCTGAAGCCAACATACGTGCTGTACGTCCGTTTCTGTGAGTAAATTCGTCTTCTTTGGAAGGTAAATGGTAATGAATTACATGTTTCATTTCGGGAATATCCAAACCACGAGAAGCTAGATCAGTGGTTACTAAATAACTGACACTTCCATTTCTGAACTGAATTAAAGCACGTTCGCGCTCATCCTGATCCATTCCGCCATGGTAGTAGGTAGAATAGATTCCTTTTTCATTTAAGGTATCGCTAATACGCTCGGCCGCATCACGATGGTTGCAAAAAATAATAGCCGATTGCGATTTTAAAGAACATATCAAATTAAACAAACTCCCGATTTTATCCTTCTCTTTAGAGGTCACCATTCTTATTGATAGATTGGTTCGTGTTTCATGTTCAGGAATAAAATCCAAAATCATAGGATTGACCACACGCGTGTATTTCGGAATTTCAATGTCGGAAGTGGCCGAAACCAATACCCTTTTGTTAACTTTAGTAAGTTTATTAATGATAAATGACATTTGTTCATGAAAACCCAACTGTAATGATTTATCAAACTCATCCAGAATTAAAGTTTCAATTTTATCTAAACGAAAAGTCCCTCTGTCGATATGATCTGCTATCCGTCCAGGAGTTCCGATTAAAACGGCAGGAGGATTACTTAAGTTCCTGATTTCGGTTTCTATGGAGTGCCCCCCATAGCACACATTCACTTTATAGTCCGTTACCATTTTTTTCCAAACTTGTTCAATTTGCAATCCCAATTCACGAGAAGGAACTAAAATCAAACATTGTGTAGAAAGTATTTCAGGTTTTAGCATTTCAAAAATAGGCAATAAAAAAGCCAATGTTTTTCCAGAACCTGTTGGTGATAATAAAAGTACATTATTATGGCTCAAAATGGCTTCCTGAGCATTAATTTGCATTTCATTTAGGTTTTCAATACCTAAATTTATAAGTATATTATTCGACCCTGTAAAGTTTTTCATTTTGCAAAGTTAAAATGAATTATGGGTTTTGAGTGATGATTTGCAAAATAAAAAAAGACTTATTTTTCATACTTTAATTGCTTTTCCGATTCAAATAACAACTTAATATTTTCATACGAATTATCTAAAGCTTCTTGAATTTGTGCTGGATTTTTCCATTCAACTTTTTCAATACCTTCGTCTAATTGTCCCGCTGGAATTCCCTCAAAATTAGTTTGCATTTCAAACCAGTGGGTGATTTTGAGTTTATAATTACCATTGCGCTTAAAAATATGATAGGTTTTTTGTAATTTTCTTGTGATTTTCAAACCCGTTACCCCAGTTTCTTCTTCCACTTCTCGAATGGCAGTATCTTCAATTTCCTCTTTTTTCTCTATTCCGCCTTTAGGCAAATCCCATTTTCCGTTTCTAAAAATAAACAAAACTTCTCCTTTTTGGTTATAAACCAACCCACCACCTGCTTTGTTAACTGGGATTTTATCTTTTAATTTTTTCATAATTACCTTCTCATCTGGATAATAAAGATAGGCCTTATGAATTTTATTTTGAAAAATTTTTACAATAAGTTGCTTAATATCAACACTATCTAACAAGAACAATTG
>CALQBR020000100.1 GCA_943328865.2 Sphingobacterium thalpophilum | reverse complement strand
GTAATCAGCAAAAAAGGAAAGTATGTTCCTAAAGAAGAAGCGATGGATTATGTTTTTGGTTATACCGTAATCAATGACATTTCGGCTAGGGATTGTCGTAGAGAAGGACAATGGATTGTTTCTAAAGGACAAGATACTTTTGCGCCAATGGGACCAGTTTTAGTAACTAAAGATGAAATTGAAAATCCACATAATTTGAATGTATCGTTGAAATTAAATGGAGTTGAAAAACAAAATTCAAATACCAAATTCATGTTGTTTAACATTAATGATTTGGTAAACGATTTAAGCACCGTTTTTACCTTAGAGGCGGGAGATATCATTGCAACAGGAACACCTGCTGGCGTAGGTGCAGGAAGAAATCCACAAGAATGGATGTGGAATGGAGATGTGGTAGAAGCGACAGTGGAAGGTATCGGAACCATCATAAATACAATTAAAGAAATCTAGAATATTCTTATCATGAAAAAATTTAGAATAGGACAAATCGTACCGTCCTCAAACGTAACGATGGAAACCGAAATACCAGCGGTCTTCCGTGCTCGCGAATCCATATTACCCGAACGTTTTACTTTTCATAGCAGTCGTATGCGAATGAAAAAAGTGACTAAAGAAGAGCTCGAAGCCATGGATGCCATGAGTTTAAAATGTGCCCAAGAATTATCAGATGCACATGTGGATGTCATGGGATATGCTTGTTTGGTGGCTATTATGAGTATGGGTCGTGGTTATCACTGTGTTTCAGAAGTGAATTTACACCAAGAAACCGTTGCAAACGATTTTCCTACTCCTATTGTAACGAGTGCAGGAGCCTTAATCAACGGATTAAAAGTATTGAATGCTAAAACCGTTTCTATCATTACGCCTTATATGCGTCCTTTAACGGATATGGTGGTGGATTATATCGAAAATCAAGGATTTATTGTAAAAGAATCCATTGCGCTTGAAATTCCTGATAATTTGGAAGTGGCTGCTCAAGATCCAATGAATTTATTGGAAATCTACAAACAATTGGATTTAACCGGAGTAGATGTTTTGGTTGCTTCGGCTTGTGTACAAATGCCTTCTTTGGAAGCCATTGACTTGATCCAAAAAGAAATCGGAATTCCAGTTACCTCTGCAGCAGTTTGTACTACCTATGAAATGATGAAAAAATTAGGTATTGAAGCTAAATCTGCCATTGGTGGGGAATTATTGAGCGGAAAATATTAATACAAAATAAAAGCGCCTCTCGAAAACGAGAGGCGCTTTCTTTATTGGAGAAGCTTATATTAATAAGCCATCAATTCTTTTAAATCTGTTTCAAATCTTCCTTTAGGTAAATATTGATCTTCCAAAGCTTTAGTAAAAGGAATTGGAGAATCTAAACTCGACACTCGTTTTACAGGAGCATCTAAGTATTCGAAACAATTCTCCATTATCAGTGCCGAAATATCACTGGCAACACCACCAAACATAGAATCTTCCTGATAAATAATAACTTTACCCGTTTTCTTTGCAGAGGCATAAATCGCTTCTGTATCCAAAGGCTGTAAGGTTCTTAAATCCAATAAATCTGCGGATATAGTAGGGTTTTTACCTAATGTTTCCAAGGCCCAATGCACAGCTGCTCCAAAAGCAATGATGGTGACCTCATTTCCTTCTTTCAATAGGGATGCTTTTCCTAATGGTAAAGTATAATAATCTTGAGGTACGTCTTGCGACATGCTTCTATATAATTGTTTGTGTTCAAAAAACATCACTGGATTCGGATCATTGATAGAAGCATTCAAAAGTCCTTTGACATCATAAGGAAATGCTGGATAAACCACTTTTAAACCAGGCGTTTTGGTAAACCAGGCTTCGTTGGTTTGTGAATGGAAAGGACCGGCTTGCGTACCACCACCACAAGGCATTCGCACGACTATATCGGCTTTTTCTAACCATCGGTAATGCGATTTAGCCAATAAATTTACGATTGGGTTGAATCCAGTGGAAACAAAATCAGCAAATTGCATTTCTACAATTGCTTTATGGCCATTGATAGACAAACCCATTGCGGCAGAAACAACGGCACTTTCGCAAATTGGGGTGTTACGAACACGTGCAGTACCAAATTGAGCAACAAAACCATCGGTAATTTTAAAAGCACCACCATATTCGGCAATGTCTTGCCCCATAATAACCAAATTGTCGTGGCGTTCCATAGATTGTCTCAAACCTTCTGAAACAGCATCAATATAGCGAATATTTTCTGTTTTACCTGAAGGCTTATAATCCTCAAATACATAGGGTTTGTAAACATCATTTAGTTCTTCGCTATAAGTAGCTTTGATTTCAGCCTCACTGTTCGCAATAAGTAAATGATCGTCAATTTCTTTTTTAATTTCGCTATGCAAAGCGTCATCAAAATCAACTTTCAGAATATTGTTTTCGATTAAATACTTTCTAAAATTATCCACAGGATCTTTAATTGCCCAAAGGTCCATTAATTCCTGAGGAACATATTTGGTACCACTCGCCTCTTCATGGCCACGCATGCGGAATGTTTTGAATTCCAATAAGACAGGACGCGGTCTTTCTATCATAGACGCTTTTAATTCAGATAATAAATGGTACACCTCCAAAATGTTATTTCCATCTACAATATGGCTTTCCATACCGTAACCAATTCCTTTATCGGCTAAATTTTCACAACGGTATTGTTCATTAGTTGGTGTTGAAAGTCCGTAACCATTATTTTCAATAACAAAGAGTACAGGCAATTCCCATACCGATGCAATATTCAATGCTTCATGAAAATCGCCTTCACTAGTAGCTCCTTCACCTGTAAAAACAGCCGTTACTTTTCCGTTTTTCTTTAATTTATTGGCTAAAGCAATTCCGTCAGCTACACCCAATTGAGGGCCTAAGTGCGAAATCATTCCAATAATTTTATATTCTTGTGTTCCAAAATGAAAAGATCGGTCGCGTCCTTTGGTGAAACCACTGGCTTTCCCTTGCCATTGCGAAAACAAACGGTACAATGGAATGTCCCTACCAGTAAACACGCCTAAATTTCGGTGCATTGGCAAAATGTACTCGTCTTTATCTAAAACAGCAGTAATACCAACAGCAATAGCTTCTTGACCAATTCCTGAAAACCATTTTGACACTTTTCCTTGACGGATTAGAATTAACATTTTCTCCTCTATTAATCGGGGCTTCAGTATTCTTTTATATAAATCTAATAAGGTTTCGTCAGTCAGATTTTTTCTATCGAAATTCATAGTTATTCTTGCTAAATGAATATTTTTTTTATGCCATCAAAAGTATAAAAAAAATAACCGTTTCTTCTTATTTTAAAATTGGTTTTTGACCTGTTGATAACTTTTAAAATTCCCAATTAAAAATATTCGATACATTTGTCTTCAAAAGGCTTTACTTCTTAAAAATCATCCCTAATTAGTCATTTTATGCAAAATATTCCTAGTGTTGACTTACGCGATTTCCTTTCAAACGAACCCGAACGCAAACAAAAATTTGTAACTGAAATTGGAAATGCATTTGAAGATATTGGTTTTGTTGCTCTAAAAGGACACTTTTTAGAAGACCAATTGGTAGATGAATTGTATGGTGAAATTAGAAATTTTTTCTCTTTGCCTTTGGAAATCAAAAGCCGCTATGAAAATCCCGAAATTGGCGGTCAAAGAGGCTATGTTTCTTTTGGTAAAGAACATGCAAAAGGCAGGAAAGAAGGAGATTTAAAAGAGTTTTGGCATTTTGGACAATATGTGGATAAAGACTCCCAATACGCCTCAGAATATCCTGATAATCTTGAAGTCAAAGAATTACCTCGATTTAATACAGTAGGAAAAGAAACCTATCAAATGCTAGAAAAAACAGGTGTTTATGTGCTTAGGGCTTTAGCCTTATATCTTGGTTTGGATGAATTTTATTTTGACGCCTATGCCTACGAAGGGAACTCCATTCTCAGACCCATTCATTATCCGCCTATCACATCGGAACCTAAAAATGCGATTCGTGCTGCAGCTCATGGAGACATTAATTTGATAACGCTATTAATGGGTGCGCAAGGAAGAGGTTTACAAGTTCAAAATCACAATGGCGAATGGATCGATGCCATTGCAGCACCGGATGAATTGGTTATTAATGTTGGGGATATGCTTTCGCGACATACCAATAACAAATTAAAATCTACCATACACCAAGTGGTGAATCCTCCTCGGGAATCATGGGGTACTTCCAGATATTCAATTCCTTTCTTTATGCATCCTGTTAGTGATATGAAACTGGATTGCCTTGAGAATTGCGTTGATGAGCAAAATCCAAAAAAATACGAGGCAATTTCTGCTGGAGAATTCTTGTATGAAAGATTGATTGATTTGGGACTAATCAAAAAATAATAGTTATTTTTATATTTTTTAAAGACATTGGGTTTTAAGCTTGATGTCTTTTTCAATTTTACAGCTAAAAAGAATGGCAAAAAAAATAAGCAGCTTAGAAGATTTAGGAGGGTTTGTTTTCTCAACCAATGAAAATTTCGATTTTAACTCCAATGAAGATTCCGAAGAAACCCTAGCACCCAATCAACAAAGACTCGAAGCGCACTTGGATAAAAAAAATCGAGGCGGTAAAGTAGCTACGATTATCAAGGGATTTAAAGGTAATGAAGAAGATTTAAAATCATTAGGAAAAATCCTTAAAACCAAATGTGGCGTGGGTGGTGCTGTAAAAGACAACGAAATCATCATTCAAGGAAATTTTCGAGACAAAGTCATGCAAATTCTACAAACCGAAGGGTACCCAGTTAAACGTGTTGGAGGCTGATTGTTTGAAGGCTATTTTAAAATCTATTTATTGAATTTCTAAACCTACAAAATGTCTCTAAAATCATCTGAATTAATTCTAAATCCCGATGGCAGTGTCTACCATTTGAATTTAAAACCAGAACATATTGCACACGATATTATCTTTGTCGGTGACCAAAATCGGGTAGAAAAAATAACCCAGTTTTTCGACAGCATTGAATTCTCTACCCAAAAAAGAGAATTCAAAACACAAACCGGCTCGTTGAATGGCAAACGAATTACGGTTATCTCCACTGGAATTGGGCCAGATAATATTGATATTGTAATGAATGAATTAGATGCTTTGGTCAATATTGATTTACAAACCAGACAAATTAAAGCATCTCTTACCTCCTTGAATATCATTCGAATTGGAACCTCGGGATCCTTGCATGCTGATATTCCTATAGATAGTTTTGTATTGTCTAAATTCGGATTGGGATTAGACAATATGCTTCGCTCCTACTTAATTGATGCAGTTTCCAATCCTGTTATGGAAGAAACTTTTATGACGCAAACCAATTGGGATTTACGAAAAGGAAAACCGTATATCATTGCTTGTTCGGAAACACTTGAAAGACGAATCGAAAGCGAAGAAATGCACAAGGGAATTACCGCAACAGCAGGTGGATTTTATGGGCCTCAAGGTCGGGTGCTGCGTTTGGATATTCAGGACGATGTTTTAAATTCAAAAATGGATCACTTTGTGTTTGACAATCAAAGAATTACCAATCTTGAGATGGAAACAGCCGCTATTTATGGCCTAGGTAAACTTTTAGGACACCATTGTTTGTCATTAAACGCTATTATCGCCAATAGAGCCTCAGGAAATTTTAGCGAAGATCCTTACAAAGCAGTTGATGAATTAATTGCCTACACATTGCGAAAATTGACTGAATAAATCTGTATAAGATTTATTCATCCATCCATCTTATTTGAAATTTAAAAGCATCTTAAAAACAACACTTTTTAATTATGACAACAATAAAAATAGCTGGGGTTCCAGAACATTTCAATCTTCCATGGCATTTAAGTATTGAAAACAACGCATTTACATCGAAAAATATTGACCTGCAATGGACTGATGTGCCAGAAGGAACTGGAAAAATGTGTGAGATGCTTCGCAATGGAGAAACCGATATAGCTATCATTTTGACCGAAGGAATTAT
>CALQBR020000099.1 GCA_943328865.2 Sphingobacterium thalpophilum | reverse complement strand
AGCGCCTTACAATCCAAGAATGGTTTATTTAGTTTTTCGAAGTACTACTAATAATCAGGAGTATGCTATCACCTTGAACACCAATCCAAGATTATGGGCTAGTGGTGTAACTCAAACCATTACAGAAAATTTGACTTTACCAGCTGATATAGTAGCAGGGAATTACAAATTATATTTAAAAATTCCAGATTCTAACGAAGCTTTAAGTAAGCGACCTGAATATTCCATTCGCATGGCCAATGAATCTGTTTGGGAAAGTGCTACAGGCTATAATAGTTTGATGCATACAATAAGTGTAGGTGCTTCTTTAGCGTTGATTGATCAAGCTTTTTCAGAAATGAAACTTTATCCAGTACCTACGGATAATGAATTGATTGTTGAATTGAATACGATCAGTGATTATACGATTACAATCTATAATTTTCTTGGGCAACGTGTTGGTCAAAGTGACATTGTGAACACTAATAAATTTTTATTGAACACACAAAATTTAAACAATGGGATTTACTTTGTCCAATTTCAAAATAAAGAAAGTAAAATAACCAAAAAAATTATAGTCAAACATTAATGATCTTTTTTGATTAATAATTTGTAATTTATTTCTAGTGATTGGTTCAATTTAAATTAACCAATCACTATTTTTTTTGCTTTTTCTTTAAGTTATATTTCACACCAAACTGAATGGCATTCGAATAAAATTTAGATTGGGAATAAATTTCAAAAGACGTGGTGATTGCAGTATAATCAAATAGTTGGTAAGCGATGTTTCCTGTGAATCTTTTAAAATCAGTACTATAATCATCATAAAACCATGCCGCCTCTACCCTACAATTAAAGTCACTTTCCTCCTTCCCCAATTTCCATCCGACTCCACCACCTGCATAAAATCGACTGTCAATAATCCAATAAGGATAACCTGTGGCCGTTGGTATGGATGCATATCCAATTGATGATTCCAAATAAGACGATTCTATAAACGGCAGTAATTTTGATTTTTTGGGTAAACCATTGTCCCAAATTATTTTGGCAGTTGCAGAACCTTGATAGGAGTCACTTGTGACTATCTTAGCGTTAGTCTTACTCGGCGTGTAATAATTCGCTTCCAATGATAAACTTACATTTAGCTTTCCAAAAACAGAGGCATCCTGATAAATATTTCCTTGAAACTGATATATGCTTTTACTATAAGCTGGTCCTGTTTCAGCGGGGAAAATTTTTAACTCTGCCGAAGTAAATTTTTTGTTTTTTGAAAAATTACCACCTACTCCCAATTGGAAATAAAATCTATCAAAATCACTGTATTCTCCAATAATTCTGGACCAATATTGTAATTGATCCTGTTTTTTAGGGTTTTTGATCTCATATTTTAGTCCATAAAGGGTATGGGTTCTATTATCTTCATCCTGAATGTCATAATTCAGTTTATACATTTTACTGAATGTCATTCCAAAACCATGACCATATTTATTTTTATCATTGAAATGGTACAAAATACTATTTTTTAACGAGGAAGGATTTTGTTTATTGCTCTCTAAATTGGAGTTAATAGTCACCATTTCACCATTTTCTTTTCTGTAGTTAACAGTCAATTTTTGCTTAATATCAGGATAAATAAATTCGGGATAATTATCGATCAAATCTTGTTGCAAATCAGTATCAACATACAGAATATCTTTGTTGTATATCGTTTTTAAATTCTCTTTTTCGGCAATTTCTGGAAGTGAATGGGCTAAAATCCAACCCTCCTTAAATTTTCCAACTTCGTGTTTGTATTTACTAAATAATGCTGTCACTAAATAATCCGTGGGATGCTTAGCAATATAGAAATTATATTCATCCTCTAAAAGAGGGTATAATTTCAGTTCAATTAGCCAAAACATTTTTGTCGTAAAATCAATTTCAGTACTAAAAACAGACCAATCATACGCTTTTTTGAGTTGATTGTTATCAGCATAAAGCCAACAAAAATCTGTTGCGAGACATTTAAATTTTTCTGAAGGTTCAATTTTATTGGATGCGGTTAAAGCGGATTTGGAATCATATAAAAGTAAATGTTGTATATATTCTACATAGACATCAAAATTAGGGTCTGTTTTTAATAAATATTGCCATACTGTTTTGATTTTGTCTTTATTTTCGGGACTATCAAATGAGGCGATATAGTCTTTTAATAGCTTGGCATCATTGGGGGTTGTCATTATTTGAGCATACATCCATTTTTCTTTTATATCTTCATTGGGATATTCTGTTATTGTATTTAACTGTTTTGAGTACATAATGTTTTCAGGTTTCGGATATTTTAAACAATGATTTTCTAATAATTGCCAAACCTCCATACCCCTATCTTCCCAGATCATATATTTGGTATATTTGTTCCAAGTGGTTGCATCTATTTTTTCTTCAGTAATCATTTTTTGTTTTAAGGATTTAATTTCTAATTTAAGTTTAGAATCAGAATTGTCTACTTGATTTTGAATTAAATTAAATTGGATTACTTTTTTCTTATAAATAAGCATATCCTTTTTTGTTTTTTCAATAATAGTAGCCCATTCATTTTTCTGAATCTCTGATTTATAATTTAAATCAGGTAAGCTTAATTTAGACTCATTGGTATAAATCGTATACAAATAACCATCTAAATAGGGCGTTTTAGAAAACAGTGCTCTTTGTTTCTTTAACGCAGATTCTACTATAAAACTGGTTTTTGAACTTACATAGGAGAACCAATATTGATGTCCCGAAATAGACTCTTTTGGATTTAATTCTTCAACGGTGTATATACTGTTTTTGGTAGTATGACTAAAATTGGAGGCCCTCCAATCTAACACTATTTGGGCTGAAGTACCCGCATTTAAAAACCGAATTAGTGGAAAAGCACTCTTTACTTCATTTAAATAATCGTCAAATACAGTAAACAATCCTTTTTTTTTGCCTTTCGTTTTATACCATCCCATATTTAATGGGTTTCGGTATTCAAAATTCCCTCTGGATGTATTTTTTTGATTGTTAATTTGATAGACATCGTCAGGATGAACAAAATGAGTCCAGATTCCTGTAAATAAATAAACGGATTGTTGGTTGTATTTATGTTCTACGTCAAAATAAAAACCGCTTGAAGTTCTAGGATAATTGAAAAAACCATCATTGTAAGGATCAAAATCAAATTCCCGATCTTGACCATCTTCAATATCGCCATAGTAACTGCTACAGAGATACTTCAAATTAGGCATTGTCTTTTTAAGTGTATGTATGCCCTGTTTATCAATATCATTTGAAGGCGGTACATAGGTAACTGGTAATTTTCCGAAGTTACTCACCTTCCATTTCTTTTCGGCTGTTTTAAGAGCCGTTGAAATAAAATTAGGATTTTTCCACAAATTAGTCATCAATTCGACATGATTGTAACCATGAAAACCCAATTCATGCCCTTTTTTGGCGGCATCATAAACAAACCAATCACTTAGCGCTTCGATTTTGTTTTCAGATCTTATTTTATGATCATTCCATTGATTAAAAAGAAAAGGTGGCTTTACTTGATTTTCATAATCAAAAGTTACCATAACAGAGTAACTGATATTGTATTTGTTTGCTAATTTAAGCATATCAGGCCACCATACTTTTTTAACAAAATCTTTCTGAGAAAGATTCATTTCGGATGCAATGGGTTCGCTTTTAATATCAAAAAGAGGACAAGGAAAATCATCAAGAAAAATGGTGCTAGTATTGGCTATTGGATAAGGAATACCCTCAAGTCCTTTAATGATGCCTGAAAACAGCAATCCTCGATCTCTTTTTTCAAAATATTTTTGGGTATTATATAGTAGTACACGCCCCTTTCCTACTGGATTTTCAAGTATGGTTGGAAATTTTTGATTGTTAATTGCGGTTGCGTAAACCTTTATGTTTTCATTGAAATTTTCTTTCGAAAAGCCATAATGGATGTCATTTATACTGACTTTTGACTTTTCCAGATTAGGCAATACAGGGGTTTTAAAATAAAATCCTTTTGAGGAGTCATCAGTTAAATAATTAGCTTCAGGCTTAAATCCCAACAAAAAAGCAAGTCTTTTGTCCTCATTAGCAATTGGTAAAAAAAATGTACCCCCCATTATCACAAAATTGGTTATTTTCTCAATAGAAGCATCACTAATTTTTTTGGTATTCACCAAACACAATACACGAGTTGAAGGCGACAAAAAAGGCAACGAATCCCATGATTTTATATTCGTGCTTTTGTAGGGTAATTTTGCATAATCACAACTCTTTTTGATGTTATCATTGTAGCTAATACTGATGGGATCCTCATTATCAATTATAAATTCAATCAAGGGTGGTTGGTTTAATTGGTTTGCGCCATATCTGCGAAATTGTGAATGTTGATTTTTATAGTCGTTTTCTAAAGATAGAAAACTATCCGCATCCAGATTATCAATGGTTCCGCAATTCAGAAATAACAAAGTTGTCATTAAAGTTAGCAGTGCAATGTAATGTGATTTGATTTGACAAAGAATCTGTTTCATAATTAAAATATTAAATCGGATATTTTACTTGATTTCGGCTCATTAACTATTTCATATACTTTAAAATTTTCATTTTTATAAAATAACTGAACTGTTCTTCCTCTTTTTTTAAGCACATTTAATTTTGTTATCAATTGTTTTGATACGCTTTCCTTTTTAAAAACAAAAAGCAAGACACTTTTGGGAATTACATATTGTGGATAATTTTTAAAAAAAAGAGGATGTTGCTTATATTTAAAATAAATAGCATCTTGTTTTAAATAGTCTTTTAAAAAAAAAGAGTAATTCATAAAAAAATGTTTTTTTTTACTTAAAATTTGCATTGTATTAGTATTTACTACGGCATAAGAATAGGGATAATAAGTAGTTGATATTTGGTCATAAGCATCTAAAATTTGTATTGGTAACTCATCTGCTATTCCAAACTTAGAAATACTATTTCTTTGGTAATAAATTGTAAAAAAGGGAATTGCAAAAACCAATAGTATAATGGCATACTTTTTCAAATGGGTCAATGTCACTAACCATGGTCTAAATAGTCGTGTTATAATGGCTGCGTTTATTCCAATAACTATTGGAATAAATACAGGTAGTGATTGGACAATTAAATCAAAATCAATCCACGGATTTTTTAAAAGGGCTAAGAATATTAAACAAATGAAGTATATCAAAAAGGCAATAGCGCCTTTCCAGTTTTCTTTATTGTAAAAAGTAAATTTTAACAAAACAACAATCCCAATACCTGCACCCAAAAGATAAAAAGCAATAAGTCTGTTTATAGGAATAACCAATTGAGGGATATACGTATAATTATTTACGGATAAAAAGTGAGTATGGAGAAATATTTTAAAATCCGTTTGAAAATAAAAACAGACCAAAGCATAAATACCCAGAATTAGCAATGCTGCAAGGCAAAAGGCGACAATAATTACCCAATAGTATTTGAATGTTTCTTTTGTTGTTAAAAAGCCAGAAATTATTAAAAATGGGGGTATCAAAACATACAGTGTAAATAAATCGATGAGTCCTATTAATACAAAAACAACCAGAAAACTAAAGAAACAATTTAGTCCGTTTAGCCTTAACAAGCTGGGTTTAATAAGGAATGCCATCGCTGGAATGGCAAAGGTCATTGCTAAATAGGTGGCTTTACTTTGTAATAAAAAATCAATATTTACGGGTGTGATAGTATAAAGCAGTGCAAATGAAAAAGCCGCAATTAGAGGGGCTAAAAATTTTGATGTGGTTATTGTTCGAATAAGCCAAAACAAAATAATAGTAATCAATACAGACACCACAATCCCCATTGATTGTAAAGCAATTTCAGGACTTACATCGGTAATTTTAGCATAAAAATTCACAAATGCCAGATGACCCATTTCATTGATCTCTTCAGTAAACCAATTTTGACTATCAAAATCAATCACTTTCTCTAAATCTGATATCCAGACAGTTGATAGGGAATATAAATCATATTTAAAGAAATTGTAACGACTGATGAAAGTAATT
>CALQBR020000098.1 GCA_943328865.2 Sphingobacterium thalpophilum | reverse complement strand
TCTTGAAGAATTTGGTATAATATCCCTGCTTCTTGTCTTTCTTTTGCTGACAAAAGTTCATTTCGAGAACTCATTGCAAGGCCGTTCGGCTCTCTGAAAATTGCACAACCGACTATTGACACCGGAAATTGATGTTTTTGGACCATTTTTTTTACGATTTGCAATTGCTGAAAATCCTTTTCGCCAAAGTAGGCTTTAGTAGGATTTACAATTTCGAATAAGCGTTTCACAATTGTACCGACACCATCGAAATGACCAGCTCTGAATTTTCCTTCCATTTGGTGCTCAAGACCTTCAAAGTCGAAAGGTTGTGAAACTGGACTGTTTTCGTACAGATCACTTACCTGAGGCGCAAAGACAATGACTTTGTCACTTAATGATTTTATTTTTTCGATATCAAGAGCTAGTGTTCTAGGGTATTTTGCCAAATCATCGGGATTGTTGAATTGGGTAGGATTTACAAAGATACTGACAACGGAAAAAGTATTGTTTTCTAGAGATTCGGAAAGTAATGACAGATGACCTTGGTGCAAAGCACCCATTGTTGGAACAAAACCAATGGTTGTATTTGAATCCGAAATAGATTCTAAATGCTCTCTTAAAGCTACTTGTCTATCAAAAATGAGCATGGTTGTTTTATTAAAATAAAATGCAAACTTAAGATTTTAGTTAATAACTGCATAAATTTTCGTAAATTTGCTTGTTTTTTATTGACAATAAGTAACCCAAATTACAATATGGAAGATAAGAGGATATTATATGTATCATCTGAAGTAGTGCCCTATTTAGCTGAAAACGAAGTTTCTCTAATGTCTTATGACGTCCCTAAAATGATTAATGATCAAGGTGGACAAATAAGAATTTTCATGCCAAGATACGGAAATATTAATGAGAGAAGACATCAATTGCATGAAGTGATTCGGTTGTCAGGGATGAATTTGGTAGTGAATGATTTGGATATGCCTTTGATTATCAAAGTAGCTTCTATTCCAAAAGAACGCATTCAGGTTTATTTTATAGACAATGATGAATATTTTAAACGAAAAGCCACTTTTACAGACGAAGAAGGAGTTTTGTATCCTGATAATGACGAGAGAGCCATCTTCTTTGCTAAAGGCGTAGTAGAAACCGTTAAAAAGCTCAACTGGGTTCCCGATATTATTCATGTTCACGGATGGATGGCTGCCATGTTGCCTATTTATATGAAGCATTATTACAAGGACGAAGCTTTGTTTGCCGAAACAAAAATTGTTACTTCAGTATATAGCCAGTCTTTTGAAGGTACTTTGGATACTCAAATGATCCAAAAAGTTCATTTTGATGGTATTCCAAATGATTCGATTGCTTATTTGGGGACACCAAATTACGAAAACATCATTAAGGCCTCAATTATTCATTCGGATGCAGTAATCATTGCTTCAGAGAACCTATCTTCAAGTTTAACAGAATTTATAGAATCTTCCGAAAAACCTTTTTTACCTTTCACTCCGAAAGATAAATTCGCGGAGGCGTATACAGATTTCTATAAAAATACGGTTCTGAAATAATTTTAAAAATTTATATGCACAACAATTCTTTTTTTAAATTCATTCTATTGCTTTTTGTCACTATTCTTTTGGTTTCTTGCGACAAAGATTTTAACGAGATAGGATCTGATATTATTGGAGAGAACCATTTTGGTTTAGAGCAAGACTCTACAAAAGGCATCACGGCATATAATATAGATTTTGGGTCGGTAGAATCAAATAATCTTCCTATAAATGCTTTAGGATATTATAACCACCCATTTTTTGGAAAGACTAAAGCCAGTTTTGTATCACAAATTGTTATGGATACCATAAATCCGAGTTTTGGAGCAAACCCTACAGTTACGAAGGTAGAACTCTCGATTCCTTATTTTAGTACTTTAATGAGTACGGATGCGGAAACAGGAAATAGAACCTATGAATTGGATTCTATTTACGGTAGCTCCAAAATTAAATTGAATGTTTATGAGTCCAATTATTACTTAAGGGATTATTCCGCCTCTTCAGGTTTCCAAGAAACACAAAAATATTTTTCAGGCGACCAAGTCGATTTTGATACCTATAAAAATTCAAGCCGCTTAAATAATGACAACTCCGTAAATCAAAACGATGCGTTTTTCTTCAGTCCGGAAGAAATCAGAACCTATAAGACAGTTGATGGTGCTCAAGTGGTTGATACCAGATCAGTACCAGGGATGCGCCTAAGTCTCAGAACTGATTTCTTTCAAAACAAACTTTTTGGATCTTCAGCTCCAGGAAAGTTGAAAAACAACACTATCTTTAAAGAATACTTTAGAGGAATATATTTTAAATCCGAAGTCTCTTCAAGTTCTCCAGACCAAGGAAGTTTAGCATTGTTAGATTTTAAAAAAGGAAAAATTGTAGTAACTTACAAGGTAGATGTTACCGATGATACTGGTGCCGTAACAATCAAAGAAAGGCAATTCTCACTCAGTCTTAGTGGAAATACAGTGAATTTTTTTGAAAATAATTACAATCCAAGCTACACTTCAGGTTTAGCCAATTCAAATATGAATTTAGGAGATGAAAAACTATATTTAAAAGGAGGACAAGGGTCTATGACCGTGATTGATCTTTTTAAAAAGGAGGATTTAAAAGGGTATAATGCACAAGGAAATCTTATTGGAGCTAATGGCGTTTCAGACGAATTAGATGATTTAAGAAATCCATCAAATGGTAAAAAATGGTTAATCAACGAAGCAAGCTTGACATTTTGGATTGACAAATCTGTTATGACTGGAACTGCCGAACCAAATCGTATTTATTTATACGATTTAAATAACCACCGTCCTTTGGTGGACTATTATTATGACAACAGCGTAAGTCCAAATGCCAAGTATAACAAATACATTCATGACGGTATTATTAAAAAAGAAACTACTGGCGATAAAAGAGGAATTAAATACCGAATTAGACTAACCAAACACATTCAAAATCTAATTTATAATGATTCTACAAATGTTAAATTGGGATTGGTAGTGACCGAATCTATTGGAAGCATAAACTCCGCGAAACTAAAGAACCCTTTTTCTTCTGGAAGTCTTCTAGTGGACAGAGCTCCATTTTCTTCCGTATTGAACCCATTAGGTACTGTTATATATGGAAGTAACCCTAATGTTCCCGTTGACAAAAGACTAAAACTTAAAATTTATTATACAAAACCTAATTAACCCCAAAGAATTATGTGTGGAATTGTTGGATACATAGGACATCGAGAAGCTTACCCAATTATAATCAAAGGTTTAAAAAGACTAGAATATAGAGGGTATGACAGTGCTGGGATTATGCTTTTTGACGGCCAGGAACTTAAAGTTTCTAAAACAAAAGGAAAAGTAACTGCTCTTGAAGATAAATCTTTAATAGAGATGACTACAAATGGAACTATTGGAATAGGTCACACCCGTTGGGCCACTCATGGAGTGCCAAATGATGTGAATTCCCATCCCCATGTATCAAATTCAGGAAATTTGGTAATCATTCATAATGGAATTATTGAAAATTATGCGCCCCTAAAAGAAGAATTAATTAAAAGAGGTTATGTTTTTCATTCAGACACAGATTCAGAAGTTTTAATAAATCTAATTGAGGATGTTCAGAAAAAAGAAAATTTAAAACTTGGAAAAGCGGTTCAAATAGCATTGAATCAAGTGGTTGGTGCTTACGCTATTTGCGTATTTGACAAGCAAAAACCGAATGAAATTGTAGTGGCACGTTTAGGAAGCCCATTAGCGATAGGCGTAGGAGAAGACGAATATTTTATTGCTTCGGATGCCTCACCTTTTATCGAGTATACCTCCAATGCTATTTATCTTGAGGATGAAGAAATGGCTGTTGTAAGGTTACATAAACCCTTAAAAATAAGAAAAATTAAAGATGATACTTTAGTAGACCCTTATATTCAAGAGTTAAAAATGAACTTGGAGCAAATAGAAAAAGGGGGATATGAACACTTTATGCTTAAGGAAATTTATGAGCAACCAAACGTTATTAAAGACACTTATAGAGGAAGGCTACATGCCAATTTAGGATTAATACAAATGGCTGGTATTGAAGATAATTTAGAGAAATTTCTAAATGCCAACCGAATTCTTATTGTAGCATGTGGAACTTCATGGCATGCGGGGTTAGTTGCAGAATATATATTTGAAGAGTTTACACGAATTCCTGTAGAAGTAGAATATGCTTCAGAATTTAGATATAGAAACCCAGTAATTAATCAAGGTGATGTAGTTATAGCTATTTCGCAGTCTGGCGAAACAGCCGATACTTTAGCAGCAATTAAGTTAGCAAAAGAAAGAGGCGCATTTGTTTTTGGCGTTTGTAATGTAGTTGGTTCCTCAATCTCTAGAGAGACCCACGCAGGTGCTTATACCCATGCTGGGCCTGAGATTGGCGTAGCTTCTACTAAGGCATTTACAACGCAAATTACCGTATTGACAATGATTGCCTTACGATTGGCTAAAGCCAAAGGAACACTAACCAATTCTGACTTCCATAGGTACTTACAAGAACTTGAAGTTATTCCAGAGAAAGTTGCCGAAGCATTACAAACCAATGACAAAGCCAAGGAAATTGCTGAAATATTCAAAACTGCACCTAATTGCCTTTACTTAGGAAGAGGGTATAATTTCCCTGTAGCTTTGGAAGGCGCTTTGAAGTTAAAAGAAATATCTTATATCCACGCGGAAGGATATCCTGCGGCAGAGATGAAGCACGGACCAATTGCATTAATTGACGAACACATGCCAGTTATTGTTATTGCTCCAAAACAAGGACATTACGACAAAGTAGTTAGTAATATTCAGGAAATTAAATCCAGAAGCGGAATTATTATCGCAGTGGTAACAAAAGGAGATACACAGGTTCGTGAGTTGGCCGATTATGTAATTGAAATCCCGGAAACTAACGACGCACTGTCTCCATTATTAACTACCATCCCTTTACAATTATTATCTTACCATATCGCGGTAATGAGAGGGTGTAATGTAGATCAGCCAAGAAATTTAGCTAAATCAGTAACAGTAGAATAATTTCATCCGATTATATTTGGGGGGTTAAAAGCGAGAATAAATCTCGCTTTTTTGTTTTACCAAATGTTTTTAAAAACTTTTTTATATTAGTAATAAAAATTATTCGTAATTTGGTGATATTAACCAACTAAATCTAAACCAATGAAAGTGTATTTACTTATTTTGTCATTGTTTTTTTGTAGTATTACATTTGCTCAAACTACAATTACAGGTTCAGTTACAGACAGTAACAAAGAGCCGATTTTTGGTGCCAACATAAAGATAGTTGGAGACAATGCAGCAACATCCACTGATGCTGATGGAAAATTTAATATAAGTTCATCAAAAACGCTGCCTTTTTTTATCGAAGTCACTAGTGTTGGGTCAGAAGCAAAGAAGATCAAGATTAATTCAGATAACCAGAAGGTAAGCATTGTACTTGTTGATCAGGAAACAAAACTGGAGGAAATCGTAGTATCTGCATCCAGAACTCCAGAGCGTGTTATTGAATCCCCAGTGACGATTGAACGAATGGGGCTTCAGCAAATAAAAAGCAATACTGCGGTTACCTTCTATGACGGTCTAGAAAACTTGAAAGAAGTGCACTTCAATACTAGTAGTATGTCTTTTAAGTCAATTAATACACGTGGTTTTGCTACTGTAAACAATACCCGTTTTATGCAGTTGGTAGACGGGATGGACAACTCCTCTCCAGCGTTGAACTTTGTTTTAGGTAATCTAATAGGTCTTTCCGAATTAGATGTCGCTAATGTTGAACTTTTGCCAGGTGCTTCTTCAGCATTGTATGGGGCAAATGCTTTTAATGGTATTTTATTTATGAATAGTAAAAGTCCATTTACCAATCAAGGCATCAGCACCTATATGAAATATGGGCAGACTACTCAACAAACTGCAGGAACAAATGATTATTACGATTTTGGCATTAGAGCGGCTCATGCTTTTACAAAGCACTCTGCAGCTAAAGCC
>CALQBR020000097.1 GCA_943328865.2 Sphingobacterium thalpophilum | reverse complement strand
CTTAAATCAAAAGGGTACTTGGAACATGTGAATACCAGTCATATTCATGATTTGGCTAAATTCATGTTCGGAATTAGCGTATTTTGGACATACTTATGGTTTTCACAATTCATGTTGATTTGGTATGCTAATATTCCTGAAGAGGTAACTTATTTTGTTACCAGAATTGAGTTGTACAACTTGCCATTCTTTGGCGCTGTTTTCATGAACTTCTTATTCCCAATTTTGATTTTAATCAATACTGACTTCAAAAGAATCACTTGGATTATTGTTATGGCAGGGATTGTAATTTTAGCAGGACATTATATCGACTTCTTTAACATGATTATGCCTGGTACAGTAGGAGATCAATGGTATATTGGTATAGCCGAAATTGGATCAGTACTTTTCTTCCTAGGTTTATTTATTTATGTTGTTTTCTCAGCATTAACTAAAGCTCCTTTGTTGCCAAAGAGAAATCCATTCATAGAAGAGAGTAAGCATTTTCATTATTAATATTTAAAGTTTAAACAGATGACAAGTTTATTGGTAATCATAGTTTTAGTTTTATTATCTGTTGCCTTGTGGCAATTAACCAAAATTTTTGATTTGACTCAAGTAGGTCAGCATGTGGATAATTCCCAAGTTGCCTCCGATAATGATAATAAAATTCAAGGTTATTTGATGTTCGGCTTCTTAGCTTTCATTTATATCTTTACCATTTATGGTTTGTTAAAATGGAGTGATTTAGTACTTCATACGCCATCTTCTGAACATGGTGCTGATGTTGATAACTTAATGAATATTACATGGGTTTTGATCTTTTTTGTTCAAACTATTACCCAGTTTTTACTTCATTATTTTGCTTTCAAATATAGAGGTAGCCAATACCATAAAGCTTTGTATTTTGCCGACAGTAACAAACTTGAATTTATTTGGAGTGTTATTCCTGCAGTTGTTCTTACTGTATTAATTCTTTATGGACTTTATGCTTGGACTAATATTATGTTTGTCGATGAAGATGAGGATACTATTGTTATTGAGTTGTATGCCAAACAATTTGGATGGGAAGCGCGTTATGCAGGAAAAGACAATGTATTGGGTAAAGCCAATGTAAGGTACATTGAAGGGGTTAACACCACTGGTGTTGATTTATCCGATCCTAATGCACAAGATGATATTACTGTAACGGAATTACATATTCCAAAAGGTAAGAAAGTTCATTTCAAAATGCGTTCACAAGACGTTTTACATTCTGCTTATATGCCTCATTTCAGAGCGCAAATGAACTGTGTTCCTGGTATGGTAACTGAATTTGCTTTCAAACCTATTTATACTACTGCCGAATACAGAGATTTTCCTTTTATGGTTGAAAAAGTTGCCAATATTAATGCTATTAGAGCAATGAAAAGTGCTGAGTTAGTTGCCAAGGGTGAGCCTGCTCTTGATCCTTATACTTTTGACTACTTATTGCTTTGTAACAAAATTTGTGGTGCGTCACATTACAATATGCAAATGAAGATTATTGTAGATACCCCTGAAGATTACAAAAAATGGTTAAATGAAAAACAGACGCTAGTTAAAGTATATAAAGAATCAATTGCTGTTCCTGCTCCTGAACCAGTTGCAGAAGCCAAAGATTCTACGCTTGTAGCTCAAGTAGTTTTAAATAAATAATTAAGATAATTTAAAGTTAGTAAATATGTCAGCAGAAGTTCACGATAACGGACACGAACACGAACACGAGCATCACCACAAAGATACTTTTATTACAAAATACATCTTTAGTATAGATCATAAGATGATTGCCAAACAATACCTGCTTACAGGTATTATTATGGGTATTATTGGCGTTGCTTTGTCATTGGTTTTTAGAATGCAATTGGCATGGCCTGAAGAGTCTTTTAAAATATTCAATGTTTTATTAGGTGATAAGTTTGCTCCTAATGGGGTTATGAATAATGATATCTATTTGGCTTTAGTAACTATTCATGGAACCATTATGGTGTTCTTTGTTTTAACGGCTTCTTTGAGTGGAACCTTTAGTAATTTGTTAATTCCACTCCAAATTGGTGCAAGGGATATGGCCTCTGGGTTGTTAAATATGATTTCCTATTGGTTGTTCTTTTTGTCTTCAATCATTATGGTTTCCTCTTTGTTTGTTGAAGCTGGACCTGCCTCAGCGGGTTGGACTATTTATCCTCCTTTAAGTGCTTTACCTCAAGCAATACCAGGTTCTGGTACGGGTATGACTTTATGGTTGGTTTCTATGGCCATTTTTATCGCTTCTTCTTTGATGGGATCTTTAAATTATATCGTTACAGTTATTAATTTAAGAACCAAAGGAATGTCAATGACTAGATTACCATTAACGATTTGGTGTTTCTTTGTTACCGCTATTATTGGAGTGATTTCTTTTCCTGTATTATTATCAGCAGCTTTGTTGTTAATTTTTGATAGAAGTTTTGGAACTTCATTTTTCCTTTCAGATATTTATATTGCTGGAGAAGTTTTACATTACCAAGGAGGTTCGCCTGTTTTGTTTGAACACTTATTCTGGTTCTTAGGACATCCTGAAGTTTATATTATTATTTTGCCTGCAATGGGTATTGTTTCTGAAGTAATGGCTACTAATTCTCGTAAACCAATTTTTGGTTACCGTGCGATGATTATATCAGTATTGGCTATTGCCTTTCTATCTACAATTGTTTGGGGTCACCACATGTTTATCTCTGGAATGAATCCTTTCTTGGGATCTGTGTTTACCTTTACTACCTTGTTGATTGCAATTCCTTCTGCTGTAAAAGCCTTTAACTGGATTACCACTCTGTGGAAAGGGAACTTACAATTGAACCCTGCTATGTTGTTCTCTATTGGAATGGTTTCTACCTTTATCACTGGAGGTCTAACTGGTATTATTCTAGGAGATAGTACTTTGGATATTAATGTACACGATACTTATTTTGTTGTTGCTCACTTTCACTTAGTAATGGGTATGTCTGCCCTTTATGGAATGTTTGCTGGTATTTACCATTGGTTCCCTAAAATGTTTGGTAGAATGTTGAATAAAAACTTAGGCTATGTTCACTTTTGGGTTACTGCTGTTTGTGCTTACGGTGTTTTCTTCCCAATGCACTTTATTGGACTAGCGGGTTTACCAAGACGTTATTATACCAATACGAATTTCCCTCTATTTGATGATTTACAGAATGTTAACGTTTTAATTACTGTATTTGCTTTAGTAGGTGGTGTTTTCCAATTGGTGTTTTTATACAACTTCTTTAGTAGTATTTTCTATGGTAAGCGTACAGTTCAAAACCCATGGAAATCTACTACCTTAGAGTGGACTGCTCCAATTGAGCATATCCACGGAAACTGGCCTGGAGAGATTCCTCATGTGTACAGATGGTCTTATGACTATAGCAAACCAGGTCACGATGAAGATTTTGTTCCTCAAAACGTTCCAATGAAAGAAGGTGAAGAAGTTTTACATCACTAATATTTCATATAGATATTCTTAAAGCCTTTCTGAAAAGAAAGGCTTTTTTGATTTATTAATTCCATTTTTTATCTCCATTTTTTTCTTGATTTACTTTTGAACTCATCTTTATAATTCAGCAATTCAAGAATAAACTTTTCTATCTTTGTTTTATGAATGAAAATTTAGACCCCACTAACCAAAATTATAATTCCGAAGAACTAGATCTCGATAAAAAATTGAGACCGCTCTCTTTTGATGATTTTTCTGGACAGGATCAAATATTGGAAAACCTTAAAGTTTTTGTGCAAGCCGCTAATCAACGTAATGAAGCGCTTGATCACACCCTTTTTCATGGGCCTCCTGGTTTGGGAAAAACAACTTTGGCTAATATTCTAGCAAATGAATTGGGTGTGGGAATCAAAATTACTTCTGGTCCAGTATTAGATAAACCGGGCGATTTAGCTGGTTTGCTTACCAATTTGGAAGAAAGAGATGTTTTGTTTATTGATGAAATCCACCGTTTGAGTCCAATTGTTGAAGAATATTTGTATTCTGCAATGGAAGATTTTAAAATTGACATAATGATTGAATCAGGGCCCAATGCAAGAACTGTTCAAATCAATCTCAATCCATTTACTTTAGTGGGTGCTACTACACGCTCTGGACTTTTAACAGCTCCGATGCGTGCTCGTTTTGGAATCCAAAGTCGTTTACAATATTATACCACGGAATTGCTGACAACGATTGTGGAACGTAGTTCGGCAATTATAAAAATGCCAATTACTATGGAAGCGGCAATTGAAATTGCCGGTAGAAGCAGAGGTACACCTCGTATAGCAAATGCTTTGTTGCGTCGTGTTCGTGACTTTGCTCAAATTAAAGGTAATGGTAAAATTGACATTGAGATTGCACGCTATTCGCTTAAAGCGCTAAATGTGGATGCGCATGGTTTGGATGAAATGGATAATAAAATTCTAACGACAATTATTGATAAATTCAAAGGTGGCCCAGTTGGTTTGTCTACTTTAGCTACAGCGGTTTCCGAGAGTAGTGAAACCATCGAAGAGGTTTATGAGCCTTTTTTAATTCAAGAGGGTTTTATTATGCGAACCCCAAGAGGAAGAGAAGTGACCGAAAAAGCCTATACTCATTTGGGTAAAATTCGAAATAATATCCAAGGCGGGTTATTTTGACCTTTTCTATTCTCTTATGCTTCTTTTATTATGCTTACTGCTAAATCATTAAGTCTTGATTAACAACAAAACGAAATACACGCAATTCATTAAATCCGAAGCCCAGCGCCTCGGTTTTTTGTCTTGTGGAATTTCTAAAGCTGGTTTCTTAGAGCAAGAAGCTCCTCGCCTTGAAAACTGGTTGCAAAATCAACGCAACGGGCAAATGGCCTATATGGAAAACCATTTTGACAAACGCCTTGACCCAACTTTATTAGTAGATGGCGCCAAAAGTGTGATCTCTCTTTTATTAAATTATTACCCTTCAGAATTTCAACAATCAGATTCCTATAAAATTTCTAAATATGCTTTAGGTCAAGATTACCATTTTGTAATCAAAGATAAACTCAACGCATTGCTTTCTGAAATGCAATCTTTTATCGGGGAGATTTCAGGACGCGCTTTTGTAGATTCAGCTCCTGTTTTAGATAAAGCTTGGGCAGCAAAAAGTGGTTTGGGTTGGATTGGTAAAAACAGCAATCTGATTACTAAACAAGTGGGTTCGTTTTATTTCATAGCCGAATTAATTATTGATTTAGAATTAGAATATGATACTGCCACTACTGATCATTGTGGCAATTGTACGGCCTGTATTGATGCTTGTCCTACCGATGCGATTGTTGCTCCTTATATAGTGGATGGAAGTAAGTGTATTTCCTATTTCACGATAGAACTTAAAGACAATCTCCCCCTAGAGTTCAGAGGTAAATTTGATGATTGGGCTTTTGGTTGTGATGTTTGCCAGGATGTTTGTCCCTGGAATAAATTTTCTAAAGCGCATAGCGAACCACTTTTTAACCCAAACCCTACGCTACTTGCTATGTCAAAAAAAGATTTCGAAGAAATCACCGATGCGACTTTCAAGATGGTTTTTAAGAATTCAGCAGTTAAAAGAACAAAATTAGAAGGCCTGAAGCGGAATATTGAATTTTTGAAATAATTCCTTTTGTTAGGCTGAATCTTTCCAAGTTTTTGCATCCTTTTATTTTGGTTTTAGAAATCTTTTGTAGGGGAGATAGGTTATAATTATCAATATGGTTCTTATAAACCAATAGCACAGTCGGTTTCTGTATTTTGATAAATGGTGCTGTTGGCTCAACAAAGATGCTGGGGTTATTTTTTGGCATTGTTCAATAATTTGAATTAGTTGATTTCGGTAATTTTTCGAAAAAGAAGTGGATTCAATGCCAACATTCATTTCAATGCTACCATAAGCACTTAGTTTATTCAAATTGAAAGATCCAATTGTAGTCCAATGACTATCCACTATTGCTGCTTTGCCATGTAAGACCGATTTTTCCCATTCGTAAATCTCAATATCATAGCGCATAATCTTAGCGTAAAAATGATGGGAAGCGCCTCTTAATAATGG
>CALQBR020000096.1 GCA_943328865.2 Sphingobacterium thalpophilum | reverse complement strand
GCACAATCATAGGAACCGAAATATTCATTCGTTTCTTAATCGCAATCAATTCATCAAAAGCAGCCACACAATGAATCACAATGGGTTTTTGATGTTTTTCGGCCAGCGCCAATTGCTTTTCGAAAACCAATTGCTGTAAATCTAACGGGATTTCAATCCGCTTATCCAATCCACATTCGCCAAGGGCAAGACAACCTGCTTCATTTATTTTAGAGGCTATAAATTGCAAATCAGCTTCGATTCTTTCCTTTACAATATACCAAGGGTGAATTCCGATGGAATAAAATGGAATCTGCTCCTCAAAATCATGTGGATATTGATTCACCAATTCCTTTACCCCTGCTTGATTGGTAAAACTATGGGTATGTAAATTAAAAAATTGCATTCATTATGTATTTTACACCCTCTAATAATTTCAACATTACAATCAATTGTTAAATAAAAAAACCAAACTAGCGACCTTGATTTTTTTGGCAAAAATAACTAAAAGTCGAAGACAAAACATTTAATTTAATCCAAATTTATCTGTTAGACTTTGTAACTTTACGCTTTTGCAATGCTGTAATTCAAAATGAATGTTTAAAAAAGGGTTTGACCGCTATATCGACAATTTCAGAGGATTTTCAAGAGAAATATGGATCTTGGCTATCATCACCTTTATCAATCGTGCGGGTACAATGGTTTTGCCTTTTTTATCAAAATATTTGAAAGAAGATTTACACTTTACCTACGGTGAAGTTGGTTGGATTATGGTGTCATTCGGCTTGGGTTCTATGATGGGTTCCTGGTTGGGTGGGAAATTATCCGATAAAATCGGATTTTACAAGGTGATGGTTTTTAGTTTACTCTCTAGCGGACTCTTATTTTTTGTCATTCAATTCATTACTTCCTTTTTGGGTTTGTGCATCGGGATGTTTAGCATTATGGTTTTAGCCGATATGTTTCGACCAGCAATGTTTGTGTCGCTTGGCGCTTATGCAAAACCCGAAATCAGAACACGTGCTTTGACTTTGGTTCGATTGGCAGTCAATCTTGGTTTTGCAGCAGGGCCTGCTTTGGGAGGTTTAATTATTATGAATATCGGTTATCAGGGCTTATTTTGGATAGATGGGACTACTTGTATTGTATCCATTTTAATTTTTGCTTTTCTAGTCAAAGAGAAAAAGAAAGTTACGCCATTAAATCTTCACCCTAAAGAGTTGGAAACAGCCTCCGTTTTTAAGGATAAAATATTTTGGGTTTTCCTATTTGTGAGTTTTGTTACTGCCATGATTTTCTTTCAACTCTTCACTGCTTTGCCTTTATACCATCATGTCAGGTTTGGGCTAACTGAATTTCAAACGGGTTTATTAATGACCCTAAACGGATTACTGATTTTCTCTCTAGAAATGCCGTTTGTAAGTTATTTTGAAAGGAATAAAGTCCACAAATTAAAAATCATTCTTTGGGGTTCACTTTTGATGACCATCAGTTTTTATTCGTTATTAATCAATGTTTGGGCTGGTATATTGGTCATCAGTATGATTTTAGTCTCTATCGGAGAGATGCTTGTTTTTCCATTTTCAAATTCTTTCGCGATGAGCAGAGCACCCAGTGGCCACGAAGGCCGCTACATGGCATTTTATACGATGAGCTTTAGCTTGGCGCATATCGTGAGTTCTAAAATGGGAATGGAAGTTATTGCTCACTTTGGCTATCAAACCAATTGGTTGGTCATGGGTAGTTTCGGTTTATTGGCGACAATATGCTGCATTTGGTTACAACGATTATTAGAAACGGAGCATCGCATGTAACAACAATTGCATGTTTTATTCTTTTAATAGGATCACGGAATTGCATAGCATTTCAAGCATTATCAACAGAAATTGATTAGTTTTGCAACATAAAAAATAGAAAAAAACCATGTCAAAAGGAATTTATACAGGAATTATTGAAAAAGATGAAAACGGAAATTACTTTTGTGGTGCGTTTCTTCTAGATTATCAAATGGTAGCCAAAAGTTTTAAATTGGGTGATGAAATCACAGTAAAAACGGTGATTGTTAACCCAAGTGACAAATCGTATGCGACTTATGAAAAAAAATCTAGGAATTTTGCCATTGCCAATAACAAACAAGACAAGGATTAAAACACTATTCAAAATAAACCTAAGAGGCTCTTTATCCAGTAAGACAGCCTCTTTTTTTTATCTTTTCAATCTAAAAAAAATTGATGTACAAAATATTAGCTAAAATCAATAGACTCATCCTGCCGAGTTTTTCCAAAAAAAGATTGGATCTCGCCAAGGCAAAAAAATGGCAATTGGCCATTATTGGGTATCGCTTTTATGTGACCAAAAGGGCTTTGGATTCGTAATCGCAAAGCGCCGTGCTCACTATCACTTATTTTTTTGTTTTTTTAAACCCATAACCTTGCACATTAAACATTAATTCCTATATTTGCACCCGCAATAAGGCCTCGTGGCGCAACTGAATAGCGCACTTGATTACGGCTCAAGAGGTTACTGGTTTGAATCCAGTCGAGGTCACAAAATAAACGCAATTATCCTATTTTTGGTAATTGCGTTTTTGCTTTTAAAGCCCTTTTTTACAGAAAAATGACTCAATATTTACTTGATCTTGAATACCATAACCTCACCTATCGTGAAGAAGAAGTCAATTTTAAGGAATTTGAGTGCTGCACTTTTACCAATTGTAATTTCTCCCAATGTATCTTTTTAGCCGTAACCTTTATTGATTGTGTTTTTAACGATTGTACCTTTAGTGGCGCAAAAATCAATTATGTGGCCTTCAGGACTGTTACCTTTAACCGCTGCGAAATAAAAGAAGTCAATTTTGCCATGTGCGACAAATTGATTTTTGAAATTGCTTTTAATGCATGTACACTCGACTTTTCAAAATTCTATACCCTAAAACTAAAAGGCACCTCGTTTACCAATTGTAGTATTATTGCGGTAGATTTTATGGGTGCCGATCTAACCGAAGTTATTTTCGATTCTTGTGATTTGTACCGTTCCGAATTTGCAAAAGCAATTGCCAACAAAGCCAATTTCAAAACCAGTTACAACTATACCATCGATCCTACAAAAACGAAACTAAAAAAAGCGCTGTTTTCCATAGAAGGCGTCAAAGGATTGCTCCATAAATACGAAATTGAAGTTTCAAATTAAAAAACTGAGTTAGGTTTGTTTGGATGCAAATATCAAAATTTCTCTATTCAAATCACCCCATTCTTTTAACTTGGTTAGGTTTATCTTTTTACAACTTTCTACCTTTTGATTAAAATCAATTTCGGGTGGGCTATCATTTATAAATCAATTTTTTGAAAAACATTTTATAAAAAAAAGCCACCGTATAGGTGACTTGATTATGATGATAATTTACTCTTTAATAAACTTGCTTGTGTTGTTATCTGACAACTTTATATAATAAATACCTTTCGGTAATTGCTCTACATTGATAGTGCTTTCAACTTCATTGAGTTTGCCTTTTAAAACTACTCTTCCCAAACCATCAATGATAGTATAAGGTTGATTGATAAGATTAAAATCAAGAGTAACATTTAACTCGCTAATAACTGGATTAGGATAAAGTTTTAAACTTGTTGCATCAAATGTTTCTGTATCTAAACCAGTACAATTAAGACCCGCATCAGTAATCGTCCAACCATAAGTATTCATTATAGCATTTCGTGCTGAGGCACCATTGCAATAATTAGAATTGCCACCATCAAAATTCACATTTGGTTGTAAAGGAGTTTCATTTGGCCCTATTGTTGACCAACCTATGAGAGTAGCATCATAATTAGCGGTAGAAAGTTGAGCCCCACTAAACATATCATCCATATTAGTCACTTTACCCACATCCCAAGAGCCAATAGACTGATTAAAGTTGTTAGCGCCGACAAACATCTGCAGCATATTAGTCACGTTACTCACATCCCAAGACCCAATAGGCTGATTAAAGGTGGTAGCATTGTAAAACATAGCAGTCATGTCAGTCACTTTACTCACATTCCAAGACCCAATAGACTGATTAAAGTTGGTAGCGTTGTAAAACATCTCCCACATTTCAGTCACATTTCTCACATCCCAAGACCCAATAGGGTGATTAAAAGCAGCAGCAGCAGAAAACATCCCAATCATGTAAGTCACATTACTTACATCCCAAGACCCAATAGGCTGATTAAAGGTGCGAGCGTCGCCAAACATAAGAGACATATCAGTCACATTACTCACATCCCAAGACCCAATAGGCTGATTAAAGTTGTTAGCGCCAGTAAACATCCCACCCATATCAGTAACACTACTCACATCCCAAGACCCAATAGGCTGATTAAAGGAAGTATTATACCAAAACATCTCTTGCATATTAGTCACATTTCTCACATCCCAAGACCCAATAGGTTGGTTAAATTCGGCAGCACCATAAAACATGCGCTGCATATTAGTCACCTTACTTACATCCCAAGACCCAATAGGTTGATTAAAGGTGTTTAGGCCTATAAACATATAACTCATATCAGTCACTTTACTCACATTCCAAGACCCAATAGGCTGATTAAAGGTTTTAGCGTTGCTAAACATAGAAGACATATTAGTCACATTTCCCACATCCCAATACCCAATTGGCTGATTAAAGGTAGAAGCTTGAATAAACATCCCATACATATTATTCACACTACTTACATCCCAAGACCCAATAGGTTGGTTAAAGGCGGGGGCCTCCCGAAACAGACTATCCATATTGGTCACAAGAGTTGTAACTATATTATTAAAAGGAATAGGCGTTGAACTGCCCGGTGGTGTAAAATAAGAACCACTTTGATCATTTTTGGCATAATCAGATATATTGTTTTTAGTTGTATTATCGACAATGGCAAACCATTCCAATGTTCCTCTTGGGCTTGCTTGAATAAAATAGGGCGATGGAACTGTAGTGCCTGTATATTTTATGGTAACGCCATTTGCATCTAATACAACGGTTTGTGCTTTGATTGTTTGAGCGGTTAAAAAAAGTGCAATAAGTAGGAGTACTATTTTTTTCATAATTATAGTTTTATTTGAAAGCAAAACTAAGAATTTATTTTAATCACAACTTGGCAAAAAAGAAATTTAAGTAAGTCGAAAGTTTTAAAGTCGTAAAGTAAAAAGTCTAAAATAGTTATGGGTTTTTTAAAATCAGAATGTTGAATTGTTTTGTGATGGTTTTAAAATGCGACATCAAACAGTATTCATTACTTATATTTTTATAATCACTTAAAAATTAAAATAGTAATCTGCTTGAAATTGAAGTGCAATAAGCACTTAGGAAATAATCCGTCCATCTTCCATAACGATGGTACGGTGGGTTCTTTGTGCAAAATCTGTATCGTGGGTGACAATCAATAACGTTTGATTTTGTTCTTGGGTCAAGGTATTAAAAATATCAAAAACCATATCACTATTTTTTCGATCCAAATTACCCGTGGGTTCATCGCCCATAATAACCAAAGGATCATTAATTAAGGCTCTAGCAATGGCTACCCGTTGTTTTTCCCCGCCACTCAACTGATTGGGCATCTTTAAGGCTTGCTGCTCCATCCCTAGCGTGCGCAAATGTGCCAAAGCCTTATACTCTAATTCCTGCGACGCATATTTTCCTAATTTCAAACCCGGAAGCATCACATTTTTTAAAACATTGTATTCTGAAAGCAAATAGTGAAACTGAAAAACAAAACCAATTTGTTCATTGCGAATCCTAGCCAAACGAACATCCGATTGTCCCGTTATCAGGATATCATCGATTAATAATTGCCCTTCATAATCCGTATCCATCGTTGACAATAAATACAGCAAAGTCGATTTGCCACAACCTGATTTACCCACTATAGAAACAAATTCCCCGTGATTGATGTGCATATCAATTCCCTTGAGCACCTGAAACTTTACAGGGTCATAAAAATATTTGGTCAAGCCAATGGTTTCTAAAACTTTATTATTGTCCATACTTATTTGCCTCTTATAATTTCTACGGGGTCCACTTTACTCGCTTTCAAAGCCGGAAAAAGTCCCGCGATGGCGGTAGTAAATAGCGCAAAGGTTATCCCGATAACATAATACAACCCATTGTAACTAAT
>CALQBR020000095.1 GCA_943328865.2 Sphingobacterium thalpophilum | reverse complement strand
GCATCATGTTATAGGAGAAATTGTGATGATTGCCAATGATTATAGGGTTCAAGGTATTGGCATCATTGCCATTTCAAGTAACGATATCCTAAAATATCCAAAAGATACTCCTGAATTAATGACTGAATTCGCTTTTCAAAATAATTTTGAGTTCCCCTATCTTTATGATGAATCACAACAAGTGGCAAAAGCTTATGATGCAACGTGTACCCCTGATTTTTTCTTATTTGACAACCAAAAAAAATTAGTCTACCGTGGTCAATTAGATGATAGCCGACCTGGTAATGGGATTCCTTTAAGCGGAAATGATTTACGGGGCGCTATTGATGGTGTGATTTATAACCGTACCATTAATCCAAATCAGAAACCAAGTATAGGCTGCAATATTAAGTGGAAATAAAAAGCAATAAAAAAGCACCCATTGCTGAGTGCTTTTCATTATTTTTAAAAATATTATTTTACATCCATTAATTCTACATCGAAAATCAAAGTAGCATTTCCTGGAATAACACCTCCCGCACCGCGAGAGCCATATCCTAAATGAGAGGGGATTACAAAACGTGCTTTGTCTCCAACTTTTAACAAGGCAATTCCTTCGTCCCAACCTTCAATAACCTGACCTTGACCCAATTTAAATTCAATTGGTTTTTTTCTTGGGTAAGAAGAATCAAAAACTTTACCGCTATCTAAAGAACCTTCGTAATGAACCGCTACTGTTTTTCCACTTTCCGCTTTTTTTCCTGCACCTCTTTGAATAAATTGGTAACGCAAACCACTTTCTGTTTTTTCGAAACCAGCAGCTAATTTTTCCATAGCTGCTTCTGCTGCTTCGCGTTCCGCCGCTTCACGTTTGGCTCGCGAACCTTCAAAAGTTCTAAAGGCTTCAACTGCATTCCACTTTTGAGCATCCTCACCTATTCTTATAATTTCTAAGGTATCCAAAACATCTCCTTGAGCCACTGCATCAACTACATCCTGACCTTCTACCACATGGCCAAAAACAGTGTGTTTCCCGTCTAACCAAGATGTTGGAACATGAGTAATATAAAATTGAGATCCATTGGTTCCAGGACCTGAATTAGCCATAGCTAAAACTCCTGGTCTATCATGCTTCAAACTCGGATGAAACTCATCGTCAAATTTATACCCTGGATCGCCCGTTCCTGTTCCTAATGGACAACCCCCTTGAATCATAAAATCCGGAATTACACGGTGGAATTTTAACCCATCATAATATTTATTCCCTTGAGACTTTACTTTATTTTCTAAATTTCCTTCCGCTAATGCTACAAAATTCCCTACCGTTCCAGGTGTTAAATCATGTGAAAGTTTTACTAAAATAGATCCTTTTGCCGTATTAAATTTAGCGTATATTCCGTTTTCCATTGTTGTTTAATTTTTATAAGTGGCAAAATTACAAATAAAATTAGACAATTCTAAAATTAGATGATTTGGTTTTTTTTCAAAATCTACTTTTATAAAAGGTATTTCTTTATTTAAGCTGTTTATTGTTTAAAATCAATTACACTATAAGGCCATCAATAATTAAAAAAATACAATGAATTAAAAACCAATAAATTATAATATTAAAATTTGATTATTTAAAGTATTTGTGTAAATTTGATTAGCAACTTTTTTTTTTAAGATCTTTACCTATAAAAGACTACAACCTAAAAAAAAGCGACACTCCCCTGTCTAAATAATTAATACTATTACTTTTAAAAGTTATATTATCAAAATCCCTACTAACTATATCATACTTTTATTCGTATGAGTTCTATCATTTATAAACGCTTTTAGAATTGGCTCTAAACTGCGTTTTTAGACAAAGTGATTCTAGAAGATGGCCCCATCTCATTATCAAAACTCCTACATGCTAAATCACAAGGACCATTTAGGTCTTGTACAGTGTATTTTTAGGAATTGAAGATCCCAAATCAGTAAGGATGATTGGCTTTAGATCAGTCAAATTCAAATCGATAAGAAATTCATTGGAACATTTGTTATACGAAATTTAAGGTTTTAATTATGATAACGGTAAAAAAAGAAGGGATTCTACTTACAAAAACTACTTTGGGTTTTGAAAATGAAGGTGTTTTAAATCCCGCAGTAATAAAGGACGGAAATCGCGTTCATATGTTTTATAGGGCGGTTCGAATTGGAAATTACTCAACTATAGGGTATTGCGAATTTGAAGGCCCTGTAACTATTAAGGAACGACGAATTACCCCTGTATTGGTCCCTCATTTTGACTATGAATCTCAAGGTGTTGAAGATCCCCGTATTGTCAAAATTGATGACGTTCATTATATGACTTATACCGCTTATGATGGTATCAATGCACTTGGTGCATTGGCCACCTCTTTAGATTTAAAACACTTCGAAAAAAAAGGCCTTTTAGTTCCTCAAATTAATTTTGATGACTTCAAATGTTTGGCAGATTGCTCTGGTGAAGTCAATCAAAAATACTTTAGACATGTTCGGCATTTTAAACCCGAAGAAAAAGTATATCTATGGGACAAAAATGTGATTTTCTTTCCCCGGAGAATCAATGGAAAACTCTATTTTCTACATCGCATCAGACCGGGCATACAAATCGTAGGGGTTAATCAATTAGAAGACCTAACCGAGTCCTTTTGGGAAGATTACTTTCTTAACCTGCATTTATATATCGTGATGGATCCAATTCACGAAAGTCATGAAGCTAGTTATATTGGAGGAGGTTGTCCGCCAATTGAAACAGATCAAGGGTGGTTATTGATATATCATGGCGTTCATGATACTGCAAATGGCTATGTTTATTCCGCTTGTGCAGCATTGTTAGATTTATATAATCCTCAAAAAGAAATTGCCCGATTGCCATATGCCTTATTTGAACCTGAATTGGATTGGGAATTACATGGTGTGGTTGATAATGTAGTATTTCCTACTGGTAGTGCCTTGTTTGGTGACACTTTATATATTTACTATGGTGCTGCTGACAAACATATTGCCTGTGCCTCAATTAGCCTATCTGAATTAATTCAAGAACTAATGCAAAATCGAAAAAATGATCAACAGTAATATAAATCGCAATTCAATGAAAAATATAGCTGAATTAAAAGAATTAAATGACAAGCAACATAACGAGATGCATTTAGTATCTTCAGTGGAAGAATTACCCGAGATTTTATTCATTACGACTTATCCACCCCGTGAATGCGGTATTGCAACCTACTCACAGGATTTGATTCAATCGTTGAATACAAAATTTAGCTATTCCTTTTCTATCAAAATTTGCGCGTTAGAATCCAAAAATGAAAATCACAACTATCCCGAGGAAGTTAAATACATTCTAAATTCCAATGTTGCCGAATCATTCGATAATTTAGCAACAAAAATTAATGCTGATCATGCTATTCAAATGGTATTGGTACAACATGAGTTTGGACTCTTCCGAGAAAACGAAACGCATTTCAATCACTTTTTAGAGGCATTAGGCAAGCCTGTTATTCTTGCTTTTCATAGTGTTTTACCAAATCCTAATACTTTAATAAAAGTAAAAGTGCAAGAAATAACAAACCTTTGCGACGCTATCATTGTAATGACCAATAGTTCAAGAAAAACTTTGGAAAATGATTACGCGATTTTATCCGAAAAAATTTCTGTGATTGCTCACGGCACTCATTTGATTCAACATACAGATAAAGAACTCTTGAAAATTAAACACAAACTTTCTAACAAAAGAATACTTTCCACTTTTGGACTGCTAAGTTCGGGTAAGAGTATCGAAACTACGATAGAAGCATTACCTGAAATTGTCAAAATGAATCCTGATGTTATCTTCCTTATCATTGGTAAAACACATCCGTCTGTCTTGCAGAACGAAGGAGAGCAATATCGAGAAATGTTAATGGCTAAAATTAGTGCATTGCAATTAAATCCCTTTGTACAATTTATAAATTACTTTTTACCGTTACCGGATTTATTAGAATATTTACAACTTACCGATATTTACTTATTTACTTCCAAAGACCCGAATCAATCAGTAAGCGGAACCTTTTCTTATGCCATCAGCTGTGGTTGTGCTATCGTGTCTACTCCTATTCCGCATGCCAATGAAGTATTGCAAAATGAGATTGGGATTCGTATCGATTTTGGAAATTCAAAACAACTCGAGCAAGCTGTTATTAGATTGTTAGCTGATGAACCCTTGCGAAAAAATTTAAGCGCAAATGGTTTACATAAAATGGCACCCACTGCTTGGGAAAATGCGGCAATTGCCCATGCACAATTATTTGAAAAATTTAGCAATGATAACTTTTCTTTACAATATACGATGCCCGAGATAAACCTTGACCATATTAAAAAACTCACTACGGATTTCGGTATGATCCAATTCTCTAAATTGAATCAGCCTGATATCGAATCTGGGTATACTCTAGATGACAATGCTAGAGCCTTAATTGCTTTTTGTCAGCACTTTGAGATAACGAAAAATGAAGCAGATGTACCTTATATTTTGCGGTATTATAATTTTATAAAATACTGTTTACAACCGGAAGGCTACTTTCTGAATTACGTTAATGAACAACATCGTTTTACCAGACAAAATAGCTCAGCTAATCTAGCTGATGCTAATGGTAGGGCGATTTGGGCATTGGGTTTCTTGATTTCAATGAAGACTATATTCCCTAAGTCACTCATCACCAATGCTGAGGAAACCTTACAAAAAGCATTGCCTAATGTAAATAATATCCATTCTACAAGAGCAATGGCATTCATTATAAAAGGCATTCATTACTATAACACAACAAACAAATCAGCTCAAAACATTTTGATCATAAGAGAACTTGCCAATCGATTAGTTCAAATGTATCGGCATGAGTCAGACAAGGAATGGTTATGGTTTGAAAGTTATTTTACCTATGCAAATAGTATTTTGTCAGAAGCCTTATTATGTGCATGGCTTACAACCGGAGAGCCTATATATAAAGAAATTGCCAAATCGTCTTTTGATTTTCTTTTATTCTTAACATTTAAAGACAATGAAATTAAGGTGATTTCTAACAAAACATGGCTACATAAAGGCTCAGGACCCGTGGAAGAAACAACAAACCATCTTGCAATAGGTGGAGAACAGCCTATTGATGTCGCCTATACGATTCTCGCACTCAGCAAATTTCATGAGGTCTTTAATAATGATAGTTACTTGTATAAAATGGAAATGTCATTTAATTGGTTTTTAGGAAACAATCACTTAAAACAAATCATTTACAATCCTTGCACTGGAGGTTGTTATGATGGACTTGAAGAAAAGAATGTCAACCTCAATCAAGGCGCAGAATCAACAGTCAGCTATCTGATGGCAAGATTAGCCGTTGAAAAAGCATTTCAAAATGAAAATAAAATAATTAAAATTCCAATAACCCTTCGAAGCAATACATCAAAAAAGAAGCATTTTTTAAAATTAAATGGCTGATTTATAAGATGATTAATCAGAACTTAAGCTTGGGGAATTTTATAAAAAAGGGGGATTTATACTGTTCTAAAATTTTTATAGATAAAAAAGATTAAATACGAAGTATTATAATTTAAAACACTGAAATAAAGAATATTAATTTTATAAAAAAAACTTATTAAAACAAAAAAGAGATTGTGATTTTGTGAATTTTAAGCTTTATTTCGTATATTTAAGTATAGCCATTCTTCTTTCATCAAAAGAATTAAAAAAATAAAATCATCTGATAAAACGATAGCTCTTTTCTATCAAGAGCTTGGTAAATTATTTTTTAGTATGGCTCTAGCAGATGTAAAAGTACAATAAGAAGAAATTACCGAACCCAAAAAAATAGTTCAAAAGGAATGGGTTTCACTTAAGGACAATATCGATAGTTTTAAAAAAAGATTCGATATATCAAATTGAAATTGTTTTTGATTGGCTAACAGAAAAAAGTGGGATTCAAAACATTTAATAGCTGATTTTAAACAGTTTCAAAAAAGAACACAAAAGCTTATTTACAAAAAGAATAAATGAACTAATTCTAAAAACTGTAAAAGCAATAGCGGTTTCTTTTTATAGAAAAAACAAATCCGAGCAACTTATAATGAATGAATTGGATAGCCTATTGTTGTAAAAAAATTAGAAATCTAATTGCTAAATGAGACTAAAAATAGTTGACCTTAATATTAAAATAGAAAGACATGAAAAGACAAACCGGCATCT
>CALQBR020000094.1 GCA_943328865.2 Sphingobacterium thalpophilum | reverse complement strand
TAATTATTTTTTCATTTAAACCATCCTTCAAAACCACTTCAAAACTACCACTCAAAGCAACTAATAATTCCTGTTGCGCAATATGGGAATGCCCCCCTCTTTCTGATCCGCTTGGCACATCATAAAGATAATACACCCTTTTCATTTCAAAAGGAATGGTTGTTCCTTCAATAACAGAAAGGTTGCCGCGAGTATCCTTAATTTTAGG
This sequence comes from Sphingobacterium thalpophilum, assembly GCA_943328865.2. Taxonomy (GTDB): domain Bacteria; phylum Bacteroidota; class Bacteroidia; order Flavobacteriales; family Flavobacteriaceae; genus Flavobacterium. The sequence goes on along the minus strand of CALQBR020000094.1, from coordinate 6,063 downwards.
AATCTCGATTATTTTTATGTCGTTGATTGTTGTTTTCATGCTTTAGCTAGTATTTGATTCCATTGTTTTGAAATATTTTCTACCGATAAATGTTGTATACTTTTTGGCGCATTTTCTTTGCAAATATGATATAAATCTTCGTCCTCTATCAGTCTATTCATTGCCTTTGCCAATGCATTAGGGTTATAATTTTCTACTAATAAACCATTAACCCCATTGCTAATTACTTCTGCGGGACCTGAATTACAATTTACAGCAACCACTGGAGTACTTAATGCTAAGGATTCTATGATAGACATCGGAAATCCTTCGTAATGGCTTGTTAATAGAGTGAACTTCGCATTTTTAACATAATCAAAAGGATTTTTCTGGTACGGAATTCTCTTTACCGAATTCGATAATTTGAATTGTTCGATTTTAGCTTGAATTAAAGCAGTGTCCGGGCCATCACCCATTATTAATAATTGATAGCCTTTTTCGTGAATTTTTGAAATAGAAAAAGCTTCTAACATCAAACTGAAGTTTTTTGATTTTTCTTCTAATCTACCAAAGAATAGAATATATTGGCCTAGAATTTCTTTTGGATCTTCAATTTTTAATTTAGACAAATCAATAGGATTATATAATGTAATCGTGTTTTTAAAACCATATTTCTCTTTTACCTTGTCTTCTATTGCTTTTGATACACATATTAATTTTTCTGCTTGTTTGTAAATCATCTTCGATAGAAAAATACTATCAGGGAAATAATTATTTAAATTAAAACTATGTACTAAGTATATGACGCTTCTCTTTCCATAAATCCATTTGGCCAAAAGCTCCCGAAGAAACACATTCCGAGAACGATTGTCGATTATAATATCTATTTCATGTATATTCAAATACTTGTTTAACAAAACACCTTTTTTTATTTTTCTACTCCAGAAAGAACTATTTTTAGTAATCTTTCCTAAATTGTATAATACACCGCAATAATCATAATCTACTTCCTCATTTATAACGATATTGTGAATTTCATATCCTAAATCGTTTAAAATACAACTCAATAGACCCGAGAAACGCTCCGCTCCACCTCCAGTAAGAGAAAAAGAAATAATGGCTATTTTATTTTTGGCATGCCTCATTATTACTGAATTGTAAATATATTTGTCAAATATAACATTATATGAACATTTTACTGATAGGAGAATACAGTCGATTGCATAATTCTTTGAAAGAAGGACTGCAAAAACTAGGGCACCATGTTGTCATTCTTGGTTTTAATGATGGTTTCAAAGATTTTCCTGTAGATTTCAAGCTAGTAAAAAAATGGGATCAGGGTTGGCGTAAGAAAATAAAAGTTGGTATTTATCGACTCTGTGGTTTTGACCTTACCTCCTATTTTACCTACCGACAGTTTCAGAAAAACAAATCTTTTTTTAAGAGATTTGATGCGGTACAACTCATCAATGAAAATAGTTTTTATTGTGATTTCTATTTTGAAAAAAAAATACTAAATTTTTTGTTTCAGAAAAATAAAAAAGTATTTCTTTTATCTTGTGGTGACGATTACTTGAATGTAAAATACAATTTTGAAAAACCATTCATCAAATCAGTAGTTCAACCCTATTTAATGGGTAAAGTCAAAAGGAAGGCTTTTTTAGGAGTGCTAAAATTTCGAAAAAAATCATTTAAAAAACTACATCATTTTATCTATGATAGTATAGCTGGTGTCATTGCTTCGGATATTGACTATCATATTCCCTTATTAAATCATCAGAAGTATTTAGGAATGATCCCTAATCCTATTAACACTAATACAATCCATTTCACACCGTTGACGATTTCAAATAAGATCAACATTTTTTTAGGAATCAACAACGAGAGTTACTACAAAAAAGGAAGTGATTATTTTAAAAAAGCATTAGTCATTGTTCAAGAAAAATATCCCGAAAAAGTAACGATAACCATCACTAGAAGCATCCCTTACAAACAATACATTAAATTGTATGACGAAGCCCATATTTTGCTCGACCAAGTATATGCGTATGACCAAGGTTATAATGCGTTAGAAGCTATGGCAAAAGGAAAAGTAGTATTTACCGGTGCTGAAACTGAATTTATGGCACACTATAATTTAATGGACAGAGTCGCTATAAATGCACTTCCAGATGTTGATTATTTAGTGAGCGAGTTGTCTTTTTTAATTGAAAATCCAAATGAAATTATAGCCATTGGAAAACGGGCCAGAAATTTTATTGAAAAAGAACATGATTATCTTAAAATTGCGAATCGGTATTTAGATGTTTGGAATCTAAGTAAGTCGAAATTTTTAAAGTCGTAAAGTAAAAAGTCTAAAAATCGTTATGGGTATTTTAAAATCAGAATATTGAGTTGTTTTATGATTGTTTTAAAATGCGACATCAAACAGTATTCATTACTTATAACAATTAAATCAAATCTTTTCTGAAATAAAAACCTAAAACTATCCAATAAATAAAATAAGTCAATGCATGAGCAATAACAACACCCTCTATTCCAAATAAAGCAACAAAATAAATACTAAAAATATACATCATAAATAGCGATGAAATCTCTGTTATAATAAATGCCATTGTCAACTTTTTCGCAAAAAACTGATAGCCTAAAATCAAAGAGCCCGCTTTAAAAAAGTCTCCAACCAATTGCCAAAGAAACAAAGCAGAAACTTCTAAAAAATCTTTCGTGAATAGCAATTGAATTAGTAATTCTCTACCAAAATAAATGACAACTAAAACAATCATAAAAAGAGGCATTATTCCTTTATAATAACTCCAAAACACTTTTTTTGATGCTAAACGATCTTTAGCTAAGGCCAATTTTGGAAAAAAATAAACCGTCAAAATAGTCGAAATAAACATTAAATAATAATTGGAAACCCTAGTCATCGTTTCCCAAAAACCTGCTTGTTCTATACCTACTGTGTCAATTACATTTTTCCGTATGGCTAAAAAAACCAATGGACCTAAAACAGAAGAAACCAATGCCATAAGCGAATAGGAAGCTAACTTTTTAATGATTTTAAAATCGAATGATTCCAGCGAGATCGTTTTTAAAAATTCAAACTCTTTGGAAATAAAATAAAAAGTAACAAAAAACAACAAAGACGGCGCAATAACAATAGAAAGTAACGCCCCAAGGGTTTTATATTCCAATATCATTAAAATTGAAACTAGTAATCCGATACTATTTCCAATAATGTTAATATAAATTACACGCTTAAATCTTCCTAAGCCATTGATTACTGATATAAAAAAAATTGAAATGGCATACCAGGGCAAAACTAAGGCTAAGGCACTGAAAACAAAGGAATACTCAAAGGTATTGCCAAAAATGTAAGCATTTAAATCTTTGCTAAAGTAAAATAAAATACTACTTAGGATTAGTGATATTAATATCAAACTAATGCTGACTGTTGTTATTATTTTTTTTAACTGAGCATTATGATCTTTGGCTTCAACAACATATTTTACAATTCCATTCTGAAAACCCAATGTAGAGACACTTTCAATAGTAGTCAAAAAATTACGAAAATTCCCAACCAATGCCATTCCAGATGGACCAACGAAAATCGCCAAAATTTTAGACGTAATTAAACCAATAATAATTTTAATAAATACACTCATTCCATTCAAAGATGTAATTTTGAATAATGGTGTTCTTATTATGACTTTAAAGAAATCCAATTAATATTTATTTAAAATTTGGATTGTAAAATCTACCTCATCTACTGTCATTACTGGACTAATGGGCAAACTTAACACTTCCTGATGTATTTGCTCTGTAATAGGAAATGACAACGGATTCCATTCTGATAAAGCTTTTTGTTTATGGGGTGGAATCGGATAATGAATCATGGTTTCGACACCATTTTTTAGTAAAAATTCCTGTAAATCTCTTCTATTTTCTGTTCGAATGACAAACAAATGAAACACATGATTCGAAGTCTTCTCCCAGTAAGGTAGCATTATTTTATTATTTTTAATTTCAGAAAGATACCGTTTAGCAATGGTTCGTCGCTTTTCATTGTCTTTATCCAAATGAGGTAATTTCACATTCAAAAACGCGGCTTGTAACTCGTCTAATCTTGAATTTACCCCAATAAAGTCATTGTAATACTTGATTTCTGACCCGTAATTACGAAGTGAGAAAAGTGTCTTAGCCAATTTGGGATTATTCGTCGTCACAGCACCCCCATCGCCTAAAGCGCCTAAATTTTTTCCTGGATAAAAACTAAATCCAGCGGCATTCCCTAAATTTCCTGCTCTTAAACCCGTTTCAGTTGCTGCACCATGAGCCTGAGCCGCATCTTCAATAACCAATAAATTGTGTTGTTTTGCTATGTTTGAAATCGCATTCATATCGGCCAATTGTCCATACAAATGCACCGCTAAAATCGCCTTGGTCTTTGGAGTAATTGAATTTGCAATCAGATCCGCATCAATATTGTAAGTATCTAATTTAGGTTCAACTAAAACCGGAACTAAATCCGCTTGAATAATAGCTAAAATACTCGCTATATAGGTATTGGAAGGAACCAATACTTCATCCCCTTTTTGCAATTTCCCTAATTGGATATACCCTTTAAAAATTAGCGTTAAGGCATCTAATCCGTTCCCTACGCCGATACAAAATTTTGTTTGGCAATAATTAGCAAAATTGGTTTCAAATGTTTTAACCTCATCTCCTAATACAAACCATCCTTTTTGTAAAATGTTTTCCAACTTATTATGAAAATCAGATTTATAGGATTCATTAATCATATGTAAATCTAAAAACTTTATCATATTAATACAGTGGTTAATAAAATGTGATTGGCTGTTTCTACTTCATAAAAATCCTGAATAAGAGTACTAGCGCCAAAACTTTCTTTCCAAAAAGCCAAACCGCTATTTAGTTTTTTTCCCTGGTTCTCATTTGAAATTCCAAAATCAAAAAATCTTTTTTCATTAAAAACTTCCCTTAATAAATAATCATGTAAATAATCCAAACTACCATTTTTACTTCTAGTTTCATCTGCAGCAATATATTGTGAATGTGCCACATTCTGACTCACAAAAACAGTCGTTCCTGCCACAATATTTTCGTTTTGATAAACATTAAACTGACGAATATTATCGGGAAACAACCTTTTTAATTTTTTAATCTCTTCTATACTATGTACCGGTTTGGCTTGGTACTTATTTATTAAATTCGGGATTAGTATTTGGTTCCAAAAATCATCAAAATCGTCAACTTCGATAATTTTTAAATTAGCAAGTAGCCCCTTTTTAATGCCTTCTTTCCTGCCTTTAGCGATACAATAGGATTTTGTTAAATCAATAACCGCCAAAGAATCTCTGCGTTCTAGTTTAGCATTTGCTAAAAATAAGGCATAATTGATTTCTTCCGCAGGTTTATGATGATAAATAAATGGAATGGTTTTAAAATAAATTTTATCGATTTCATTTTGCTTTAAAAAGAATAGTAGCGCTTCTAAAACAGCTATCACTCCTACTTGTTTGAGCTTATCATCATAGACTAATCCTCCATAAGTAAGTCCTTGATGGGAATAAACTTTATCCCCTACTCGATTGGCTGGCAAAACACAAACTATTGTTTCTCCTTCCATGACAATCAAGGAAAAATCCTCAAAGCGATCTTGATGGTATTCCATAAAATCACGATGGAACAAAAAAGTAGCATTTTTGGCTTTGCTAATAAAAGTATTCCAATCGTTATAATCTTTAGTCCCGTATGTTTTTATGGTGTAGTTTTTCAACGTTTTTTTTTTAAACTGGGGAAAATTAATCATTTATTGAACAAGAAACATTATTTTTTTGAAATTAGAATATTTAATGATTACAAAACAAGTTTATCCTAGTTACAAAGAAAATTGGATCAAATATTCATTTCCCAAATATTCCTTTTGAAATTAATTGAACTTATTTTTCTCTATGTATCTTTGCAAAAAAACAAAACCAAAAATCATTTGAAACAAATCACTTCAATCCAAAACCCTTTTATAAAATCCTTGGTTTTATTACAAGAGAAAGCCAAAGCCCG
>CALQBR020000093.1 GCA_943328865.2 Sphingobacterium thalpophilum | reverse complement strand
AAAGTATTAACAATATCGGGATTCCTCACGAATTACCTAAATCGTGGACACTTATTGTATTAGGAGCCATAATTCTTTGGAAAGAGTATTCCTTTCGTTTGGTGATGAAGCGTAGTGTCCAAACTAATAGTTCTTCATTAAAGGCAGATGCTTGGCACCACCGAAGCGATGCGATAACCTCAGTGGCTGCATTTATAGGAATTGCAATTGCATTGATTTTAGGGAAAGGCTATGAATCGGCTGATGACTGGGCTGCATTATTTGCGTCTGGATTTATACTTTATAATAGTTATCTGATTTTCAGACCCGCGCTGGGAGAAATTATGGATGAACATTTGTATGATGACTTAATGGAAGAAATTAGAAAAGTAGCGCAGCAAGTGGAAGGAATAATTGATACTGAAAAATGCTTTATCCGAAAGTCAGGAATGAAATACCACGTTGATCTTCATGCTATAGTTGATGCTACAATCACTGTAAAAGAAGGGCATGATTTAGCGCATCGATTAAAAGATTCTTTGCGGGAAAACATTTTTGAATTGGGACACGTTTTAATTCACATCGAACCAAGTGAATCGAAAATAGACTAAAATAAACGGGTAAGAAAATTACTATTCCATTTATTGTTTTCCTTTAATATGGATTGCTACTCAATAACATTCAATATTTTTATACCCAAAACGACACCGTCTACTAACTGATTATTTTGGTAGGAGCGCACATAATCCAATCGGAATAGTTTGAACTTACCAAAACCGAGGTTGTCTAATCCGATGCTTAACTCCGAATAGGGTTTTTTATTTGGAATAGCAATGTTATGAAAGCCCAACATCAAAGTAGCGTTTAATTTGTTTAATAATGGAATTTTATTCATAATAAAACCTTTGTCATTGTGCTCTATATGAGTTTCTAAGTAGCTTTTGTTGGTACTATACGAATAATAAGGCAGTAAATTAAATCCATTTAAATAGCGGTCTGTTCCTCCAATATGCGTTTGATTTCCATTAAAATGTTTGAAATCAATAAAAGCGATGTTTGTAGCGTTAAAGAATTGCCCTGCCTTTATATTTAGGGCAAGGTTTCCTTTGTTTCCAATACTTAAATCATAAAACAGACGGGTATTGAGATGATCAAAATCATATTTATTATTGTTGGCCGCAAATCCTTTTTCATACCCAAAGTAAAGAGTAGGGTACTTGTCATTCCTGATATTGTATCTTCCATCAGGTCGTGAAAGGTATTTATTGCCAAAGTGAATTCGGGTATTTAGGGTTAGTTTGAGTAAATGGTGTTTTTCAAATCCAGGATTAACGAAGTCATCCGGAGCCAAAGGATTGTTGGAATCATACCAATCTTTATTTTTTATAATAACGAAATCAGTAGTGTTTACCAATGGTTTTCGCTGTTGAAATTCTAACTTTCCATTGAGATTCATTCCATTGGCGATATCCTGACCATAATTTATTTGCGCAAATTCTAAATTATACAATTTCATATAATTATTCTTAAAGAACAAAGAACTGATAGAATTGATTAAAGGACTAATGGGTTGGTTGCTGTTGAATTGATTGACTTTTGTTCCGCCGCTAACCGATAGATTTGCGTAATTCTGTTTGTTGAATCGGTGGTAATATTTTCCTGAAATGCGCAAACGATTATCTGAAAAGCCATAGTTCACATCAGTATTAATCAAGGTATTCGTTCCTTTTTCTTCATTTGTTTGTCTCCATTTAAATCCAGAAGCCAGGTTGTAACCTTGGACAGTATTAAAACTTGCAGATTTTAAATCGAATATCCCATTGTAAGTAAAAGTGGTTTTTTTTGCAGAATTGCGATAGTTGTATCCAGTGAGAAGGTCTTTAATTCTAAACTTATTATAGGTCTTGTCAGTAGAATCCAAATAGGTTTTTGAATTTCTATAAACGTAAATACTATCCTTTTTAACATAATCATTACTTTCTTCTACAGTCAAGGGAATCGGTCTGTTCGTTTTCCAATAGATTGAATCTTTTTTATTGGCATTCTCTTCAAAACTTAGAATTTCATTGCCGAAAGTTTTTTTATCGAAAGCGTCTTGAAATTCATAATTGCTGAAGACATAATTAAATTTCCCATTGAATTTTATTCCAAACAGACCCGCATTGAATTCTAAACTTTGCGAATTTTTTGTCCAAATTTTATCTTTAGCATTATAATTAAAATTTTGTTTTAGGGTCATCACTTCTACAAATTCATTTTTCATGCGATAGCCCTTGATGTTTAAATCAACTGCATAAATCGCCCAAGTGTCATCGACAAGATAAAGATAACCTTCAAAAACAGGCTCGTTATCTCGTTTTGAAATCACTTTAATTTTGTAAATCTGTTGGTTGTTTTCGTCCAAAAAGGTGCTTTCTAATTTGTATTTATAGTAATTGAAAGCGTTGTTTGCTATTGGCGAAATCATACTGACATTAAAATCAATCGTATTGTTGTAAAAATCATAAGTAGCTGATTTGGCTGTGTTGTAGCTAAACCCTTTATCGTTTCCGCTAATTTTGGAAGCAATTATTTTTTCCTTTAAATGATTGGGTTTTTCAAAAGTGATTTTAGAAACAGTCTCCGATAAATAAATGATGCCACTTCCCGTAGCGTCCAAGTTAGAACCCATTTGTTCTCCTAAATCTATTTTTACCCCCATGATTTTTTTAGGCAAATCTTTTATTTTAAAAATACCACGGGAATAAAAATCGGCTTTGAACCGGGCTGTTTTATTTGAATTTTCTTTTTTATTGGCAATAGCATTACGAATGATTTCGTTAGCGGGATTGTTTTTTGGATTGATGACCACTTCGTTTAAAGAAAAGCTTTCCTCCTTCATTTTTACATCTAATGGATATGGGAATGTTTCAATCGAAATAGTTGTTTTTAGGGTTTTAAATCCTAAGTATTGAAATACAATGGTGTGATTGCCTTTTGATTTGATATTTAGTTCGTATTTGCCCTGTTCATTAGACGTGGTTCCGTTGTATGTATTGTCTGCAAATACAGACACAAAAGGCAAGGGATTTCCTTTCTCGTCCGAAACTGTTCCTTTAATTTGAGCGAAAGTGGAAAATGAGAACAATAAGCATAAGAATAAGTGTATTTTTTTCATTTCCATATTTTTAATAAGATTCATTGTTAAGAATTGACCAATTATAAAATATGATCTATTGTATAAAAGAGGCTAATGCCAAATCATAACTTTTTAATCCAAAACCAATTACAATGCCTTTAGTATTTGGAGCAATAAAGGATTGATGTCTGAAGTTTTCACGCGAAAAAGTATTGGAAATATGGACTTCAATTACGGGTGTCTCAATAGCTTTTACCACATCAGCGATTCCTATGGAGGTATGGGTATAAGCAGCTGCATTGAGTATAATTCCATCATACGAAAAACCCACTTCCTGAATTTTAGTGATTAATTCACCTTCGATGTTGCTTTGAAAATACTCCAATTCCATATGCGGAAATTTATTTTTTAAAGTTTCAAAATAGTCTTTAAAAGAACTATTTCCATAAATTTCAGGTTCGCGTTTACCTAATAAATTAAGATTAGGACCATTGATAATTATGATTTTCATGGCATATTTTTTTGTAAAAATAGAAAAAAACCGCACCTATATTAAGAAGCGGTTTCGTGAATTTTAATTTGTCACTTAAAAGTTATATCCTACAGATACTTGAATCATCTTGTTCTTTAGTGCTGTGGATGGCGCCATGTCATTTAAACCCACTACATAACGCGCTTGCAGAAAAAGATTACTCGGTAGTTTAACCCCTACGCCAGCAATTCCTGCTAATTCAAAAGGTTCCGTTTTGAAGCTAGCAGGCACATTATCTTTTACCAAAAAGGACAATTGAGAACCAATGTCAAGACTGAATCTGTTTGGAATAACATAAAACTTAGCGAATACGGGAACCGAGAGATAGTCCAAATTAAAATCTTGGTTGTTTGTTACTTTGGCGCCTTGTGAAGAGAATAATGCTTCGGTTTGAAGGGCAAAAATGGGCAATAATTTGACTTCTACTACTGCTCCAAAATGATAGCGGATAAGTATACTAGAATTAAGATTTGCTCCATCTAATTCAGAAAAATTCCCACCGCCTTTAATTCCAATAATCACCCCTTGGGCTTTACTATTTATTGAACAGGTGATAATAAACAAGAATGCCAAAAGTATTTTTTTCATTGGATTTAATTTAAAGTAATATTAAGAACAAAAATAGTCTAATTATTATGAAACTGTAAGTTAAATTTTTAAACGACCTCAAATAGGAATACGATTAAATTACACATGTGTATTTAGTAAGTCAAATAGAATATATTGCCATATTGTTTTAATGTGAAAAGCGCTATTAATTCTTGAATAGTCCCTTTTTAATAGTCATATTTGATACTTTTCTGTTTTTAATCGTATTATTTTGACACTCAACGAGTATTGCCCTTTTACTCGGGAATTTCTTTTGGCATTCTTTAAATTTGGTTTGTAATTATAAAAAAAACAAAAATGAAAAAGATTATTTTATCAGTTGCAGTCGTATTCATATTCGGATATGCTAATGCTCAGGAGAAAAAAGAATGTTGTAAACAAGACCAAACCAATAAAGGGAAATGGCTTGTTGAAGCAAATACTAACTTTGGGGCAGCTCATGCTTCAAATACAGGAATCAGTTATTCAGACACTGATGGTACTGCTGTTTACAACTTTGGAGCTGAAGGAGGATATTTTGTAATGAAAGATTTAGCTTTAAAATTAGGTTTGGGTTACGGTGGTATCAAATCGGATCTTATCGATACCAATGTTTTTTCTTATAAAATTGGAGCTAAATATTATATTCTAAGTTCAATTCCTGTGCAGGTGGATTACGCTGCCGCTTCTATAAAAGATTTTGATGAAAATCCATCTTATTTGGGTTTACAAGCCGGTTATGCTTTTTTCTTAGCAACTAATGTGAGTGTGGAGCCAGGGGTTAGATACAATCTAACGATGAATGATAATTATACTGATAAAAACACTTTGGAATTTAATATTGGTTTTGCACTTCATTTTTAGTGTTTTAATTAAAATATTTGAAACTAACCTCTCGATTCGGGAGGTTTTTTTATTCAAAAATTGCCGTTCTTTGTATTTATGAATTGGAATTCATTTATTAAAAGCTATCAGTCTTATTTGAGAATTGAAAGGGGATTGTCTAAAAATACGATAGATAATTATTCTTTTGATATTGAGCGATTGTGCCTTTTTTTAGAAGATAATGCCATTGCCGTTTCACCAGTTTTAATTAAAGAAGAAACTTTGCAACAATTTATTTACACCATTTCAAAAGAAGTTAATCCGCGTTCACAGGCAAGAATAATTTCGGGCTTGAAAAGTTTTTTTGGCTATTTGATTTTTGAAGATTACCGTTCGGACAATCCGTTGGAGTTAATTGAGTCACCTAGAATAGGAAGAAAACTCCCAGACACATTGTCTATTACTGATATCGATCGTTTAATTGCGGCTGTCGATTTGAGTACTCCTGAAGGCGAACGCAATCGTGCAATGCTAGAAACGCTTTATGGTTGTGGTCTTAGGGTTTCAGAATTGGTGGCTTTGAAAATTTCAGATTTGTTTTTTGACGAAGGATTTCTGAAAATTACTGGTAAAGGAAATAAGCAGCGATTTGTACCTGTTGGAGATTTTACCCAGAAATACATTGAGATTTATCAATCTGCTGTTCGTGTCCATCTCAACATTCAAAAAGGATATGAAGATACTTTATTTCTCAACAGAAGAGGGAAGCAGTTGACAAGGGCTATGATTTTTACCATTATAAAAGATTTGGCCGTAAAAATAGATTTAAATAAAATTATCAGTCCACATACTTTTAGACATTCCTTTGCGACTCATTTATTGGAAAATGGCGCCGATTTGCGTTCCATTCAACTTATGTTGGGTCATGAATCTATTACGACTACAGAAATTTATGTGCACTTAGATAGAAAACATTTATCACAAGTAATCCATACTTTTCATCCCAGAAAGTAGGTTGCCTTTATTAAGCATATTTATAAAAAGAATAGCCTTTCATTTCGGAAAGGCTATTCTTTTTATAAATATGAAAAGTCGTTTATTTGGCAATATTAACGGCTCTGGTTTCTCTAATTACGGTAACTTTTACTTGACCAGGATAAGTCATTTCAGTTTGTATTTTTTGAGAAATTTCAAACGATAAAGAAGCTGCATTGTCATCAGACACTTTT
>CALQBR020000092.1 GCA_943328865.2 Sphingobacterium thalpophilum | reverse complement strand
GTGTTGGGTCAGAAGCAAAGAAGATCAAGATTAACTCAGATAACCAGAAGGTAAGTATTGTACTTGTTGATCAGGAGACAAAACTGGAGGAAATCGTAGTCTCTGCATCAAGAACTCCAGAGCGTGTTATTGAATCCCCAGTGACGATTGAACGAATGGGGCTTCAGCAAATAAAAAGTAACACTGCGGTTACCTTCTATGACGGTCTAGAAAACTTGAAAGAAGTGCACTTCAATACCAGTAGTATGTCTTTTAAGTCAATTAATACACGTGGTTTTGCTACTGTAAACAATACCCGTTTCATGCAGTTGGTAGACGGGATGGACAACTCCTCTCCAGCGTTGAACTTTGTTTTAGGCAATCTAATAGGTCTTTCCGAAGTAGATGTCGCTAATGTAGAACTTTTGCCAGGTGCTTCTTCAGCATTGTATGGGGCAAATGCTTTTAATGGTATTTTATTTATGAATAGTAAAAGTCCATTTACCAATCAAGGCATCAGCACCTATATGAAATATGGGCAGACTACTCAACAAGCTGCAGGAACAAATGATTATTACGATTTTGGCATTAGAGCGGCTCATGCTTTTACAAAGCACTTTGCAGCTAAAGCCAATCTGAACATCATGAAAGGAACAGAATGGATTGCTTCGGATAATAGAAATTTAGAAAACGGCGGATTATTTTCAAATCCATCGGCTATAGGACATGCTTCCAATATCAATTATGATGGATTAAATGTCTATGGTGATGAAATTTCTACGAATTTAAAAGGAGTTGGAACGTCATTGGCAAATTTAGGTTTGATTCCTGTCGGGGCGGTGAACCTGTTGCCAAATTCAAATGTCAGTAGAACCGGTTATAATGAAAAGGACTTGATGGATAATAAAGTTGAAAGTGTCAAAGCGGATTTTTCAATGCACTTTAAACCATGGGCCAACGACATCGAATTTATTGTGCAACACAAAGTAGGATTTGGAAATACCATTTATCAAGGAGCGAACCGATATGCATTGAAAAATTTCTTTATGAATCAAACACGATTCGAAGTGAAAGGTAAAAACTTTTTCGCCAGAGCTTATGTATCTGCTGAGGATGCAGGAAATTCTTATGACACCCGCTTTGCAGCTTGGAATCTAAATAGGGCTTGGAAAGATGACACCACTTGGTTTGGTCAATATGCAGGGGCTTATATTCAATCTACTTTGGCGGGACAAACTCCTTACCAATCACATGCTATAGCAAGGCAAATCGCTGACACGGGTAGGTTTTTACCAGGAAGCCCTCAATATCAAGCAGCGTTAGCAACAATTGTGCAGGATGCCGATTTTACTAAAGGAGCGAAGTTTAAAGACCAATCTAAAATCTATCACGCCGATATCAATTACAACTTTAAAGATCTCATCAAGTTTGCAGAATTCCAAATAGGTGGTTCAGCAAGAGAGTATGTAATGAATTCCGAAGGATCTATATTTACCGATTACGATAAGCCTTTAAAATACAGTGAATTTGGAGTCTATTCGCAAGTACAAAAGAAATTGCTCGCTGATGAAAGATTGAAATTTACAGGTTCTGTTCGCTATGACAAATCCAAAAATTTTAATGGTAATTTCTCTCCAAGAGCTTCCTTTGTATATGCAGCAGGAGCCGCAAAAAAGCACAACTTTAGGGCTTCTTATCAAACGGGTTTTCGAAATCCAACTACGCAAGATCAGTACATTGGACTTGATTTAGGCCCATTTGCATTAATAGGTTCCGCACCAGAAAACTTAGATCGCTATGTAGAAACAAGAAAGGTAAGCGCCTTAGGGCAAGCAATTCCTGGAGTAGGAGGTACGGTTATTATGACGGGTCAAAACGCATATTTTAATTCTTATACGGTTTCTTCTGTGCAAGCTTTTTCTGCAGCAATAGCCGCAAACCCAGTAAATGTTCCTGCCGCTGCCGCCTTACTAGAAGTAGCGACGCCAGGATTTGTTAAGCCCGAAAAAGTTCAGGCATTCGAGGTAGGCTATCGTTCAGAAATTAATAAGGTTTCTGTAGATATTAGTGCCTATTATAACATTTATAATGACTTCTTAAATACAGCCAATGTAATTGCTCCATATTATGGAGATGTTAATACTACTTTTGATTTTTCAAACCCGGCTACTTTAGCTACTTTGGCAGCACTAAGCAATGGAGACCGTAGGGTTTTTCAAGTATATACGAATTCTAAATCTGAAATAACCTCTACAGGATTCGGATTGGGAGTTTCAAAAAAAGTATACCAAAATTTTGAGGCTGGATTAAATTATAATTATGCAGAATTTAAATTTGACCAGGCGAGTGATCCTAGTTTTGAACCAGGTTTTAATACGCCAAAACACCGTGTAAAAGCATCTTTGGGAAATACTAAACTTTTCAAAAACTTCGGATTTAATATGAATGTTAGATGGAATACGGAATATTTATGGCAATCTTCTTTTGTAGATGGCTATGTTCCTGAAAACACCGTTTTTGATGCACAAATGAATTATACGATTCCTAAAATGAAATCGGTTATAAAAGTGGGTGCTACGAACTTATTCGGCAAAGATTATATCCAAGTGCTGGGTGCTGGAGCAATAGGCCAGCAGGTGTTTGCTTCACTGACTATTAACCCTTAGGCCAGAAACCATTTCTACAATAACCTACAAAAAGAGAACTATGAAAAATAATTTCAAATGGCTATTATGGGTTACTTTGACCTTTGTAGCATGTAATAATGACGAAAGTCTCACTGCTGAAAATCCAGTAACATCAGGAACAGCTGACTTTTCAAAATATGTTGCGCTGGGAGATTCATTCGCATCGGGATATAGTGACAATGCCCTTTTTAAAGCAGGTCAGCAAAATGCATACCCCAATATAATGGCTCAACAATTTGCTTATGCAGGAGGCGGTATTTTTTCAACACCGTTTATGGCAGACGATAATAATGGAGGGTTCTCCTCTGGAGGGGTGCAAATACCGCAGTTTCCAACCCGACTATATTATAATGGTACGGCACCTGTAAATGTAGCGGGTGTTTCTGGGAATGTTTATGGTGCGCAATTAACAGGGCCGTTTAATAATATGGGGATACCAGGGGCTAAAAGTTTTCATTTGATTTTTCCTGGTTATGCTTTGGCAAATCCTTATTATGGCCGCTTTGCCTCCGCTACTTCTGCGACTGTAGTTGCTGATGCAGTGAATCAGAACCCGACCTTCTTTTCTCTATGGATTGGAGGAAATGATGTTTTGGGATATGCCACATCAGGAGGCGTAGGGGTTAATCAAACGGGAAATCTTGATCCAACGACTTATGGCAATAATGACATTACTGATCCAAACGTCTTTACAGCTACGTTCAATGGTTTAGTAGCTAATTTAACAGCAAATGGGGCAA
The DNA here is from genome assembly GCA_943328865.2 of Sphingobacterium thalpophilum. GTDB lineage: Bacteria > Bacteroidota > Bacteroidia > Flavobacteriales > Flavobacteriaceae > Flavobacterium. Next base: position 2,889 of record CALQBR020000092.1, on the reverse strand, counting down.
AAGGAGTTGTGGCTAATCTTCCGTATGTAAATTCCTTACCTTATTTTACCACTGTTCCATATAACCCTGTGCCATTGGATGCTCCGACTGTCGCTTTGTTAAGCGGTGCAAACGGTTATGGCGCTTACAATGCGGGGATTCAATATGCAGCGAAAAATGGCTTAATTACCGCGGAAGAAGCGGCTAGACGGACCATCTCTTTCCGTATAGGAAAAGGCAATGCTGTTGTAATAATTGATAGTTATTTGACGAATTTATCAGGTTTCGCAATTCCATCCTACAGACAAGCAACAAAAGAGGACTTATTGCTATTGCCGTCAAGTAGTTTTATTGGAACCTCAGTTGGAGGAGACCCTACTAAAATTAATGGCATTTCTGTACCTTTGGAAGACAAATGGGTTTTGTCAAAAGAAGAAATTGCCGAAGTTAAGATTGCAACTGATGCCTATAATGTAGCTATTGAAGCGGCAGCTACTAGTAATGGCCTTGCCTTTGTTGACACCAAATCAGTCATGAATCAATTGTCTGGTGGAGGACTTGCTTTTGGAAGCTATACCATGACTACTGCTTATGTTACTGGAGGCTCTTTCTCATTAGATGGAGTGCATCCTTCGCCAAGAGGCTATGCGCTAATAGCAAATAAATTTCTAGAAGCGATTAATGCTAAATACGGCGCCACGCTTCAGCTAGTTAAATCGCAGGATTATAGGATCCTATATCCTGCTGTTTTATAAAAGCCATCAAATTTATCATAATATAACCAGAGAATTAAGAAATTTGAAAAGGCATCTCGATACTAAATTGAGATGCCTTTTTTAATTATCAATTTTAAAAATAAAAACTTATTTACCTCACTAAAATCTGATGGAATTAAGATTAATTCAACCTATAACTAATAAACACAAAACCAAAATAATCTATTTTGACAATAGAGATAGTAATCATCCGGGAAAACTTCAATAGTAAAAAAGGGGGCTTAAAAACAAATATGACATTGTCATAGAATTCTTCCTTTTTTGGCTAACTCATATTATCCGTTATATTTATTTCTTCAAAGGTTTTGAAATTGATCCGTTTAAATAGGATAGGTGCAAAAGTTAATTAGAAATAACTAAACAAGTAAATTATTTATTCCGAATGCATTTAATTTTTTACAATATACAGAGGAATCTTAATCTTGTGGCGCAACTTATCTACAGTAGTACCAAACAAAATATCTTTAAATCCGGCATGACCGTGAGTCCCCATTACTAAAACATCAAAATCGCCCAGATTGATAATCCTTGGAATCACTTGATTGGGTTTTCCAAATCCCAATTGAGTCGTTACTTGAAACCCTTTTTCAGTAAGCATTTCTTGGTACTCCAAAAGTAATTTTTCATCAATACTGGTTTCATGATCCTTAATATTACCGCCATAAACTAAAGCGCCTACGGTTTCTACAATATGAATTAAGGTATAGGTCGCCGCTTTACCGCCCAGTTGAAAGGCCGCATTCAACGCCACTTCATCGGCAGTAGAAAAATCGACCGAAACGGCTATGTTTTTCTTGACGTAACTGGCTGACTCTTCAAACTGCAATTGCAAATGATGGGGTGAGTGGTTCTCTATGCCCGTGATCGACTTAGAAAAAACAGGCTTAAAAACAATGTAAAGTAACAAGATTAAGAAACCAAAAGCCAAAGGAACCAGGGTAAGCCATAAAAGTAAAGGACTTTCTGAGGTAGCTAACCAACCGCTGATTTCTTCAAAAACCAATATAGCGTTCAGTGAAACTATGATAGAAGCAATAATCCAAGCAGCGATTTGAGTCGTTTTACTGATTTGAAAACCTTTCATTTTTAAAGGATCACTTACAAAATGGATCAAAGGAATAATGGCAAAACCCAATTGCAAACTTAAAATGACCTGACTCAGAATCAGCAATTTCCCTGTGACACTATCTCCATAAATAAGAATTACAATCATTGCGGGAACAATAGCAATTAATCGGGTGATAATTCGGCGTACCCAGGGCTGAATGCGCAAGTTTAAGTAACCTTCCATTACGATTTGTCCTGCTAAAGTACCGGTAATGGTAGAACTTTGTCCTGCAGCAATCAAGGCTACTGCAAATAGCATCGGAGCAAATTTACTTCCCAAAAGAGGCTCTAAAAAACGATAGGCATCTTGTATTTCAGCCACTTCAAACAGTCCATTTCTATAAAAGGTAGCGGCAGCCAATATCAATATGGCAGCATTTACTAAGAAAGCCAAATTAAGAGCGATTGTGGAATCGATAAAATTATATTTCAAAGCCTGTTTGATTCCTGCCCTAGACCGCTCAAATTTTCGCGTTTGCACTAAAGAAGAATGCAAATACAAATTGTGTGGCATTACCGTGGCTCCAATAATTCCGATGGCAATGTATAAGGCAGCTTCATTAGGCATTGAAGGAACTAGACCAAATAAAACCTTGTCCATTTCCGGCTGGGCAAAAAACATTTCAAAAACAAAAGAAAATCCAATGATGGCGACCAATACAATAATAAAAGCCTCCATTTTTCGAATGCCTTTGTTAATCAAGAATAGTAGCAAAAAAGTATCTAAAACCGTAATCATTACCCCTTGGATAAGCGGAATATCAAATAACAGATTAATTCCAATAGCCATTCCTAACACCTCAGCCAAATCACAGGAGGCAATAGCAATCTCAGCCAGAAAATACAAAATAATATTAATAGGTTTCGAATAGGTCTCGCGAGAGGCTTGTGCCAAATCGCGTTGGGTAACAATTCCTAAACGAGCACTTAAACTTTGGAGTAGTAAAGCCATAAGGTTACTCATTAATAGAACCCACAGTAAGGCGTAGCCAAATTGACTTCCTCCGGCAATATCGGTGGCCCAATT
>CALQBR020000091.1 GCA_943328865.2 Sphingobacterium thalpophilum | reverse complement strand
GTTTTTCTCCAAATAAGGCTTTTCGCAAGCTTTCACTAGATTCTGGCGCGGCAGTTTTGGTGCTCAGGGCCATCATGGCATGCAAAGTGCCAATGCCCATATTGTTAATGTGGCTATGCAAAATGGTCATGTCGCTAAATCCAACTACCCATTTTGGTTTCTTTTTGAAATTCGTAAAGTCAATTTTATCGATAATGCGCACCGTTCCGTAGCCGCCTTTAGCGCCCCAAATCGCTTTTATGTTAGGGTTGTCAAGCATTTCCTGAAAATCGGTTGCCCGAAGCCAATCCGGTCCCGCCAATTGGTTTTCTTCTTTGCCGATGGTTCTTCCAATAACAACCTTCAATCCCCAACTTTCCAGTAATTGAATAGCCGGTGCTAAGTTTTCTAAATCAATTTTTCTGGCTGTCGCGGTAATACCAACGGTATCTCCTTTTTTTAAAAATTCTGGCATCACTTTCTGGTTTTGTGCTTGTAAATAATTGTTCAAAAAAAGAAATAAAAATAATATCGTTTTGATTTTCTTCATTTGATTGTAAAATGGGTTAAACAAATGTATAAAAGTTAAAATGATTTGCCGAGAAGAATTTAAGATCCTCTAGGAGTTAAAAGGCAATTGAAATGAAAGTAGTTCAAAAACTAGTAAGAACAATCAATCAAACTAAAATCGTTTGATTTCATGACCTATAAATTCTTCTAAGGTGGCGAAAATAGCATCTACCGAAAGTACTTCGAAATCAGGATGTGTTTTTAAAAAAGTAGCATTCAAAGCAATCAGGTTTTCATCTAATGCAAAGAAAGTATCGTTGTTAAGCAAATCGCGAATCGGGTTGACTCCTTCCAATTTTCCTTTCAAGAATTTATTCAGTTTGACACTACTCATTAATTTAACTTTTTTAGCTTGCTGCTGGAACAATTCCAAGTGTTTTTCGGCTCCAATTAATGCCAAACCTTCTGCTATCAATTCATTCAATTCCTGATCCCAACCCGAATGATATACAAATTGCGCAAAATTACCCTCCGTATATTTCGAAAAATAATAATCCAAATAATAACTCATTAAAGCATCTTCATGTATCAGGTCGTCGTTCACCCCTTCCTCACGCATTAAGTTGATTATCGAAATATTAGAGTGTATTACATCTTGAAGATTTTCACTGTTCATCGCAGTATCTGAGATAATTATTCTACCGAATTCCATAGGTTTAGCGTTTGATTATTTGCTACAAATTTCAGTTAAAATGCAACAAAAAAGAAATGCAATGGGTTTTTATATGCAATCCGTTTCGTTACTACGCTTATTTTGATTCATTTTGGCAACTAAGGCTTTCAACCGCGAAGCTTTTGCTTTTTTATCTTCCTGAAGTTTCGTGTTTTTTCGTTTCAGCAATTTGGTATGCAGTGCCTTATTTTTCGTATTTTTTTCAGGTCCTTTGGCCATAATTCATCTTATTTGATGTCCTCTATAAATTAAAAAAACCACCTAAAACGTTGTGGTTCATAGGTTTGAAAAGCATTTCAAAGAAATGAATTTACTTTTTTCTTAGCATTGAACAAATTTAGATAAAAAAGAAATGTCAATTACTTTTATCCCCGTTTGATTCTTAGAGTATTCGCTCCAACTGTTAGAAACAAATTTAACATACCCGCTAATTCTAAAACTCTCAATTCTATTGCTTATTTTTGCAGCCAATTAAATTGAGTTATGTTACAAGATCCAAAAAGATATACCATTACAGCGGCATTGCCCTATACGAATGGTCCGATTCACATTGGCCATTTAGCAGGGGTTTATGTGCCTTCTGATATTTATTCCAGATACTTGCGCTTGCAAGGAAAAGACGTTGCCTTTGTTTGCGGAAGCGACGAACACGGCGTGGCGATTTCTATGAAAGCCAAAAAAGAAGGGATTACACCGCAGCAGGTCATCGATAAATATGACGGAATTATTCGCAAGTCGTTTGTCGATTTCGGAATTTCATTTGATAATTACTCCCGAACTTCGGCTAAAATACACCATGATACCGCATCGGCATTTTTTAAGAAACTCTATGAAAATGGAGATTTTATCGAGGAAGTAACCGAGCAATTGTATGATGCCAAAGCCGATCAATTCTTAGCCGATCGTTTTGTGATGGGAACCTGTCCAAAATGTGGTAACGAAGAAGCCTATGGCGACCAATGTGAAAAATGTGGTTCTACCCTAAACGCTACGGATTTAATCAATCCGAAATCGACCATTACAGGAGAAACTCCCGTAATGAAATCGACCAAACACTGGTTTTTACCTTTGGATCGTTATGAAGCTTTCTTAAAAGAATGGATTCTTGTGGGACATAAAACCGACTGGAAGCCGAATGTGTACGGACAAGTAAAATCATGGATTGATGGCGGATTAGAACCGCGTGCCGTAACCCGAGATTTAGATTGGGGAATTGATGTTCCCGTTGCAGGTGCCGAAGGAAAAAAATTATACGTTTGGTTTGATGCGCCCATTGGCTATATTTCATCGACCAAAGAATGGGCCTTGCGCGAAGGAAAAGATTGGGAGCCGTATTGGAAAGACAAAGACACCAAACTGGTTCACTTTATTGGAAAAGACAATATTGTCTTTCACTGTATCATTTTTCCGGCGATGCTTAAAGCCGAAGGCAGTTATATTTTACCAGATAATGTGCCTGCTAATGAGTTTTTGAACTTGGAAGGCAACAAATTATCGACATCTAAAAATTGGGCCGTTTGGTTGCACGAATATTTAGAAGATTTTCCAAATCAGCAAGATGTTTTGCGTTATGCGTTAACTTCGAATGCACCAGAAACCAAGGATAATGACTTCACCTGGAAAGATTTTCAAGCGAGAAATAACAATGAATTGGTCGCGATTTTTGGAAATTTCATCAATCGTGTCGTGGTTTTAACCCATAAGTATTACGAAGGAATTGTGCCACAACCCAACGCTTTTTCAGAAGTGGATGAGGCCACTTTAACCGAATTAAAAGCCTATCCAGCGGTGATTTCGAGTTCTATAGAGCGCTACCGATTTAGAGAAGCCTTAGGAGAGTTGATGAATGTAGCTCGTTTGGGAAATAAATATTTAGCCGACGAAGAACCTTGGAAAGTGATTAAAGACAATCCGGCACGCGTGCAAACCCAAATGTATGTGGCCTTGCAAATTGCAGCCGCGTTAAGCATTTTGTGCGAGCCTTTCTTGCCTTTTACTGCTGCCAAACTATCGCGAATTTTAAATACCGATAAACTAATCAGTTGGAAAACCATCTCAGACGACTCCGATTTGATTCCTGCCGGACACTCCATTGGAGAAGCGGAATTGTTATTTTCTAAAATCGAGGATGACGCCATACAAAAACAAATCGACAAGCTAGAAGCCACGAAAGTAGCCAACAAAGCTGAAAATAAAAAGGCTGCCCCTCAAAAAGAAGCCATTCAATATGAGGATTTTGCCAAAATGGACTTGCGTGTAGGAACTATTTTAGAAGCTGAAAAAATGCCGAAAGCCAACAAACTTTTAATCCTAAAGGTAGACACCGGTATTGATGTACGCACCATTGTTTCGGGTATTGCCGAAAGTTTCGCTCCAGAAGCAATTATTGGAAAAAGGGTTACTGTTTTAGTGAATTTGGCGCCAAGAAACCTTCGTGGCGTAGAAAGTCAAGGAATGATTTTGATGACCAATAATGCGGAAGGCAAACTGGTTTTCGTGAATCCCGATGCAGAAGGAGTAGACAACGGAGAGGAAATCAATTAAAAAAACAATTCAATTTTATAAAATTCCACTAAATACTTAGTGGAATTTTGTATTTTTAATAAAAAACATGAAACTGAAAGTAATCGCTTTTGATGCCGATGACACCTTGTTTATCAACGAGCCTTATTTTGAAGAAGCCGAGAAAAAGTTTTGCGTGCTCATGCAAGATTACCTAACCCATCAAGGGTTGTCACAAGCCTTATTTACTACCCAGATAAACAACCTTCCTCTTTATGGGTATGGCATTAAAGGCTATATTTTGTCGATGATTGAGGCGGCAATTGCTATTTCTAACAGCACCATTAGTGTGGATTTTATCAAAAAAATTACCGAAATTGGCAAAGACCTCATCGAAAAACCGATTGAATTATTAGACGGTGTGGAAGCCACCTTAAAGGCACTTCAAGGTCATTATAAACTAGTGGTAGCCACCAAAGGAGACTTAAAAGACCAACAACGCAAATTGCATCTCTCTGGTTTGGGCATTTATTTCCATCATATTGAAGTGATGGCCGATAAAGAGGCGATTAATTATGAAAAACTCATCAAACGATTGGAAGTAGCGCCTTCCGAATTTATGATGATTGGGAATTCCCTAAAGTCGGATGTCTTGCCTGTTTTAGAAATTGGCGGTCATGCCATTCACATTCCTTTTCACACTACTTGGGCACATGAAAAAATTGACCATACCATCAATCATAAAAATTTCAACTCTTTTGGGACCATAACCGAAGTAGTCCCCTTTTTATTGAAAGAATAATACTAATACCTGATTACTACCATAAATGGAATTAAGAAAGCAGGCTCTTGCCCTAAATACTACTTGCATTGTTATCGCGACCTCAATACTCGCAACCATTTTACATGAATTAGCGCATTATTTAATGGCTTTCTATTTCAACTTACAACCCATATTACATCATAATTATGTTTCCTATTTTGAAGAAGGATCGGCGCAACAAAAGGCAATAGTAGCCGTTTCAGGCCCTTTATTTTCGTTGGTTTTTGGAGTCGTTATTACGTTGCTTGCTATAATAAAAATCAAGCCGTCTTTGACAAAATTATTTCTCACTTGGCTTGGAACAGGGTCTCTTCTTCACTTTTTGGGATATGTATTAATCGCTCCTATGGTTAAAAACGGAGATACCGGGAAAGTTTATGCTTATCTGGAAGTTCCCATGTATCTTCAAGTGACTATGTCGATTTTGGCTTTTATAATTATCAATCGCTTATTTCGTAAGATTTCTAATCAATTTATATATTATAAAAGTAGTACTCACTTTGATTGTAACGAAAATAAAAAACAACTTTTCATCTACCCTATTTTAAGTTCAATGGTAATACTGACGCTATTAAATTTTCCGATTTCTAGTTGGATTAGTCTACTGCCTTCGTTATTTCTGCCTTTGACCTATTTCAAAACCATGAAATACTACACCAAATTAAAAATCACCACTGAGCCGATTCTCATTGACACGCTGTCTCGGTATCTGATTCTGATGACCCTTCTTATGGTGGGCTTGTCTCGGTATTTGGCCTAATAAAAAATCGCCGTTCCCCATTTTAAAAACGGAAAACGACGATGGATCCCCTAAATCATTTTATTTCCCCAAAAGCATCACCTCGTTGGCCACTACTTCAGTGATATAGCGTTTTTCGCCATTTTTATCTTCGTAACTCCTGTGGGTCAATTTCCCGTCAATGGCGATTTCTTTGCCTTTGGTGACATATTGCTCAATGAGATCTGCCGTTTTTCCCCAAGCAGAAATCCGATGCCACTCGGTTTGGGCGACTTTCTCTCCTTTGTCGTTCGTATAATAATCATTGGTGGCTAGGGTAAGGTTGGCTAACTTTTTCCCTCCGTCGAATTGTTTAATTTCTGGATCGTTTCCTACGTTTCCGATTAACTGTACTCTGTTTTTCATCGTGTTCATGGCGTATAAAATTTAAATGTTTGATTACTCTGTTTGGTTGACTAATACATTCAAATCAACAAGGCAAAGATGGGCCGACTTTCAAAAATTAGTCGGTTCCCACCCATTTACTTTCGGTTGTAACTATTTGTAAGCGTTTGTAATTGGAAATTAATTGCTATATTTGATTGGTATTATTACTGTTAGCCTAAAACTAAGCAGGTTAAAAAAATAATATCTGGTAATCCCGTCGAATTAGAAAATAGTAACGATACCCTTTAGACCTATTCAATAGAACAAAAGAGCAAGAAGACTTTACGGATTTATGTCCTAATCTAACACCAAAAATGATCCCTTTATGAAAAAATGTTTGGAATGTGGAGAGGCCATCAAAGGGCGCGAAGACAAAAAATTCTGCAGCGATGGCTGCCGCAATGCCTACAATAACAAAATATACAAAGACAGCACGAATTTTATGCGCAATGTAAACAACAAGTTGCGCAAAAACTACCGCATCCTTTGCGAACTCAATACCGAAGGAAAATCAAAAACGACCCGAATGAAACTCCAAAGCAAGGGATTTGATTTTGAATTCTTTACCAATAGACTGCAAACCAAAACCGGCAATACC
>CALQBR020000090.1 GCA_943328865.2 Sphingobacterium thalpophilum | reverse complement strand
GTTCTATTGCTGATTGTTTAGCCATAAGTTAAGCGACTGCTTTTCTGTTTTTACCACTTTTCATTAAACCGTCATAATGCCTATTAAGCAAATAAGAGTTGATTTGTTGAATCGTATCAATTGCTACTCCAACCATAATTATTAATGACGTTCCGCCAAAAAACATTCCCCAAGATTGTTGAACATCCAATACACTTACTACAATTGCTGGGAACACAGCGATTAAGGCAAGAAATAAAGAACCTGGAAAAGTAATTAGTGACATCACCTTATCTAAAAAATCAGAAGTATCTACTCCAGGTTTTACCCCAGGAACAAAACCACCACTTCTCTTTAAATCTTCCGCCATTTTATTGGTAGGAACCGTTATGGCCGTATAAAAGAATGTAAAGACAACAATTAATGTTGCAAATACAAAGTTATACCAAAATCCAAACATATCACTAAATGCACCTGCAACAGAGGCAGAGGCATCCGATTTTGACAATCCTGCTAAAGCAGCTGGAATAAACATAATGGCTTGTGCAAAAATAATTGGCATTACACCAGATGCATTAAGCTTTAAAGGAATCCATTGTCTGTTTCCTCCCATCATATCTTGTTCAAAATCACCTGAAACTGTTCTTCTAGCATATTGCACAGGAATTTTCCTGATTGCCATCACCAACAAGATACAAGCCATGATTACTAAAAGCCAAACGATAACTTCAACAACCAATAACATTGGCCCTCCGTTGTTGTTTGTAACCCTAGTAGTAAACTCTTGGATGAATGCTTGTGGAAATCTAGCTAAAATACCCACCATAATCAATAGTGAAATACCATTTCCAATTCCTTTATCGGTAATTTTTTCTCCTAACCACATGGCAAAAATTGTACCTGTAACTAAAATGATCACTGAAGAAAATAAGAACGAAAATGAATCAAATCCTAATAAAAAGGCACTACTTGGTAATGTTCTATACAAATTATAGATATAACCAGGCCCTTGAACTAAGGTAATTGCGATGGTTAACCAACGTGTAATTTGGTTAATTTTCTTTCTACCGCTTTCACCATCACTTTGTAATTTTTGCAAATAAGGAACCGCAATTCCCATTAACTGTACTACAATAGATGCTGAAATATAAGGCATAATACCTAAGGCGAAAACTGAAGCCTGAGAGAAAGCACCTCCGGTAAACATATCCAGAATTGAACCAATTCCTTCTTTTGTTTGACCCGCTAAACTAGCTAATTGAGTTGCATCAATACCCGGTAGGGTTACTTGAGCTCCAAAACGATAAACTAAAAGCAGTCCTAAGGTTATTAGGATTCTGTTTTTTAGTTCCTCGATTTTCCAAACATTATTAAATGATTCAATAAATTTCTTCATCTTCTGGAAAAATTATATTGTTACAGCTTCTCCTCCAGCAGCTTCAATAGCAGCTTTTGCAGTAGCGGTAAATTTATGAGCAGTTACCTTTAATTTAGCTTTCAATTCTCCTCTACCTAAAATCTTAACGATTTCATTTTTGGTAGCCAAACGGTTTGAAACAAAAACTGTCATATCAACAGTATCAGTAATCACACCATTATCAACTAATAATTGAAGTGTATCAAGGTTTACACCTTCGTAGTTCTTACGATTGATGTTTGTAAAACCAAACTTAGGCACACGTCTTTGAAGTGGCATTTGCCCTCCTTCAAAACCAATCTTTTTAGAATAACCAGAACGAGATTTGGCTCCTTTGTGACCTCTTGCAGAAGTACCACCTTTTCCAGAACCTTCTCCTCTACCTAATCTTTTATTTTGATTGTGTGTAGAACCTTCAGCAGGTTGTAAGTTACTTAAATTCATAACAGTATTTGTTATTTAGCTTCTTCTACAGAAACTAAGTGTTTAACTTTGTTTATCATCCCAAGGATAGCAGGGTTTGAATCATGCTCTACAACTTGTCCCATTTTACGAAGACCTAAAGCTTCCAAGCCTCTCTTTTGAGTAAGAGGACAATTGATTTTGCTTCTAACTTGTTTTACTAATAATTTAGCCATAATTTCCTTGAATTAACCTTTAAAAACTTTTTCTAAAGAAACACCACGCTGTTTTGCAACTGTGTGAGCACTTCTCATTTGCAATAAAGCATCAAAAGTTGCTTTTACTACGTTGTGAGGATTTGATGATCCTTGAGATTTAGACAATACATCGTGAATCCCTACTGATTCTAAAACTGAACGAACAGCTCCACCAGCAATAACTCCTGTACCATGAGAGGCAGGAATTAAGAATACACGTGCACCACCAAATTTACCTTTTTGTTCGTGAGGAACAGATTGACCATTCAAAGGAATTTTAACCAAGTTTTTCTTAGCATCTTCTACTGCTTTCGCAATTGCTTCAGAAACATCTTTAGATTTTCCTAATCCATGTCCTACTACTCCATTTTCATCACCTACCACTACAATAGCAGAAAAACCGAAAGCTCTACCACCTTTTGTAACTTTAGTAACACGATTAACACTTACCAAACGATCTTTTAATTCAAGACCACTTGGTTTTACTAGCTCTACATTCTTGTACTTATTAGACATACTATATTAGAATTTAAGTCCAGCCGCTCTCGCGCCTTCTGCTAATGATTGAATACGACCGTGATATAAATAACCTCCTCTATCGAAAGTTACTGTATCTATCCCAGCTTTTAACGCTTTTTCACCTACCAATTTTCCAACTGCGTTAGCTACTTCTACGTTTGTACCGTTACCTACTTCTTTTTCTCTTGAAGATGCAGCCAATAAAGTAACTCCATTCACATCATCAATAAGTTGTGCGTAGATTTCTTTATTGCTTCTGAATACAGAAAGTCTTGGTTTAGTAGCAGTACCACTAATTGTCTTTCTAATTCTGAACTTGATTCTCTGTCTTCTATCAGATTTTGTTAATGACATAATCTTATTTTTTAAGCTGATTTACCTGCTTTTCTTCTTAATACTTCACCCACAAATTTAACACCTTTTCCTTTGTACGGTTCTGGCTTACGGAAACCTCTAATCTTTGCCGCAACTTGACCTAAAAGTTGTTTATCAAACGATGTTAACTTTACAATTGGGTTTTTACCTTTTTCAGATATGGTTTCCAAAACTACTTCAGGAGCAATTTCCAAAACAATATTGTGAGAGAAACCTAAAGCTAAATCAAGTTTTTGACCTTGATTAGAAGCTCTATAACCTACACCTACTAATTCTAAAGATTTAGTAAAACCTTCTGACACTCCTAAAATCATGTTATTGATTAAAGATCTGTACAATCCGTGTTTTGCTCTGTGGTCTTTATGATCAGACGATCTGTTCACTTGAACTTGACCCTCTTCAACTACAACAGTAACATCCGAAAACTCCTGTGTTAGTTGACCATTTTTCCCTTTTACTGTAATGATACCTTCATTAACTTCTACAGTTACTCCAGCAGGGATTACAATTGGATTTTTACCTATTCTTGACATCTTATTATAGTCTTTATATTAGTATACGTAACAAATTACTTCACCACCAACATTTAATTGCTTGGCTTGTTTTCCTGTCATCAAACCTTTCGATGTAGAAACAATAGCAATTCCCAATCCATTAAGGATTCTTGGTATTTTAGAAGAACCTGCATACTTACGTAAACCTGGTTTACTAATTCTTTGGATATCTTTAATAACCGACTCTTTAGTATCTTTATCATACTTCAAAGCGATTTTGATTGAACCCTGAACAGCGTTGTCTTCAAATTTGTAACTTAAGATATAACCTTGATCAAATAAGATCTTTGTTATCTCTTTTTTTAGATTAGATGCAGGAATTTCGACAACTTTGTGGTTTGCAGCCACAGCGTTTCTAACTCTTGTTAAATAATCCGCAATAGGATCTGTATACATGTGTATTAATTTGCGGCTATGGTTTTCAGCTAATACTCATTAGCCGAACCTTTAACCAGTTTATAAATGTTAATTTTACCAGCTGGCTTTCTTAACCCCTGGGATCAATCCGTTGTTTGCCATTTCACGAAATGTAACACGTGAAATACCAAATTGACGCATATAACCTCTTGGTCTACCAGTTAATTTGCAACGATTGTGCAAACGAACAGGTGAAGCGTTTTTCGGTAATTTTTGCAAACCTACGAAATCTTTAGCTTCTAACAAAGCTTTTCTTTTCTCAGCATACTTAAGTACCGTTTTTTCTCTCTTCACCTCGCGGGCTTTCATTGATTCTTTAGCCATGTCTTAATTCTTTTTAAAAGGTAATCCTAGTTCAGCCAATAACGATTTTGCTTCCTTATCTGTTTTTGCAGTAGTAACAAAAGTGATATCCATACCAGAAATCTTGTTCACTTTATCAATATCAATTTCAGGGAAAATGATTTGCTCTAAAACTCCTAAGTTATAATTACCTCTTCCGTCGAAACCAGTTGCTTTAATACCGCTGAAATCTCTAACACGTGGTAAAGAAGAAGTAATAAGTCTATCTAAAAACTCATACATTCTCTCTCCACGTAGGGTAACTTTTGCTCCAATCGGCATTCCTTTTCTCAATTTAAAAGACGCAACGTCTTTCTTAGAAATAGTAGAAACTGCTTTTTGTCCAGTAATTTTTGTCAACTCATCAACCGCATAGTCAATAAGTTTCTTGTCAGATACTGCTGCACCAACTCCTTTACTTAAAACGATTTTGTCCAATTTAGGCACTTCCATTACGTTTTTGTATCCGAATTCTTCTTTAAGAGCAGAGATTACTCTGTTCTTATATTCATCTTTTAGTCTAGGTATATAAGCCATTACTATAGTACTTGATTAGATTTTTTTGAAAATCTTACTTTTTTATCTCCTTCTACTCTAACACCTGTTCTTGTAGCTTCCTTAGTTTTAGGATCTATAAGAGAAATATTAGAAATTTGTATTGGAGCCTCTTTCTTAACGATTCCACCTTGAGGGCTTTTTGCACTTGGTTTCGTATGTTTTGAAACCATGTTCACGCCTTCAACAATCGCTTTGTTCTTCTCACGATCTACCTTTACAACTTTACCTTCTTCCCCTTTATGGTCTCCAGCAATAACTCTAACGATATCTCCTGTTTTTATTTTTAGCTTTATCATCTTAAAAATAATTAAAGCACTTCAGGTGCTAATGATACAATTTTCATGAATTGTTTTTCACGAAGTTCTCTTGCTACTGGACCAAAAACACGAGTTCCTCTCATTTCCCCTGCTGCATTCAAAAGAACACAAGCATTGTCATCGAAACGGATATAAGAACCATCGGCTCTTCTCACTTCTTTTTTGGTACGTACAACTACTGCAGTTGAAACAGCTCCTTTTTTAACGCTTCCGTTAGGGGCTGTATCTTTAATAGATACTACAATCTTGTCTCCAACAGAGGCATACCTTCTTTTGGTACCTCCTAAAACACGGATAGTTAAAACTTCTTTAGCTCCTGTGTTATCTGCTACTTTTAGTCTTGATTCTTGTTGTACCATAATTATTTAGCTCTTTCTAAGATTTCAACTAACCTCCAACATTTTGTTTTACTTAAAGGACGCGTTTCGCTAATCCTTACCGTATCTCCAATGTTACAGTCGTTTTTTTCGTCGTGTGCATGATACTTTTTAGTTTTCAACACGAACTTACCGTATAACGGGTGTTTTACTTTACGCACTTCAGCAACAACAATAGATTTATCCATTTTGTCTGAAGTAACAACACCAACTCTTTCTTTTCTTAAATTTCTTTTTTCTTCCATCTTTCAGCAGAATACAGTTATAGTAACTCTCTTTTAGTAAGTTCTGTAGCCAATCTAGCAACCGTTCTTCTTACACTTCTAATTTGAAGTGGATTTCCAATTGGTGAAATAGCGTGAGCCATTTTTAGATCAGCATATGTTTTCTTAGTCTGGCTAAGCTTTTCTTGCAACTCAGCTGCAGAAAGATCTTTTATTTCTGATTGTTTCATAATATAATATAGATTATGCTTCGAAATCTCTAGCAACAACGAATTTGGTTTTTACTGGAAGCTTTTGTGCCGCAAGACGTAACGCCTCTTTTGCAACTGACAAAGGTACTCCTCCAACTTCAAACATAATTCTTCCGGGTTTAACAACGGCAGCCCAATATTCAACGGCACCTTTACCTTTACCCATACGTACCTCAAGAGGTTTCTTAGTAATTGGTTTGTCTGGAAATATTTTGATCCATAATTGTCCTTCTCTCTTCATAAAACGAGTTGCAGCGATACGCGCAGCTTCGATTTGACGAGAGGTTAAGAACATTCCATCTTCATGTACAGATTTAATACCAAACATTCCATTAGAAAGTTCATGTCCTCTTTGAGAATTCCCTTTCATTTTACCTTTTTGTACCTTACGGT
>CALQBR020000089.1 GCA_943328865.2 Sphingobacterium thalpophilum | reverse complement strand
TTAATATAGGTTTCGTAAATCATCAGCCACAACAAAACGATTTCGATAAGCGCCAACATCGGGTTTCGCAAACCAAAAAACAAAACAGACCACAAAGCGTTTAACCCCAACTGAATCGCAAAGAAAATCAAGCTCTTTTTGACCAATTCTTTGTCCTTGCTAGCCTCCATTCGATTCCAAACCAAGCCTGCCGCAATCCCCATCATGATGTAAAGCATCGACCAAACGGGAGCAAAAACCCAATTGGGCGGATTAAAAGTGGGCTTAATTAAAGTGGGGAACCAGGTTTTGATACTGGATTGAGTCGCCATTCCAGAGAAATAACCTATAGCCAAACACGTAACTACAACAATAATAATTCGGGTATATTTATTCATTGGTATTTTTTTCAAATTTAACCAGTTGGGTATAATTAAATTGTTTGATTTTTAATATTGTTTATGGTCTATCAAAAATGAATTTATAGATCTATTGAACTAATGTTAAGGCTTTCATTTTTGCTGAAATTCTTGTTTTAAAACCTTCAAAAGTTTTAATATAATTATTTTTAATTCTGAAGTGGTCGAATAGTTGTGTATATCCATAGAGCAAAAATAAGAAAAGCAATCTCATTAGTATAGAGATTGCTTTATATTAACTAAGACTAACTAAATAATTTAAAATCTTGCTCCAATTGAAAGAAAGAATGTTCTTCCTTCTCCAGGTAATATTCCAGGTCCAGGATATCCTCCCGATCTTCTTGTTGCATACATTTCATCTGTTAAGTTGTTAATTCCTGTTCTTAGATTGTAATTTTTCAAGAATTTATATTCCGTAGATAAGTCTAAAACATGATATTTATCTAGTAAACCTGTTAAACCATTTGCAGATGGAGCTACTGTATTATTTGCATCGGTAAATATTTTACCTGACATTTTGTATTGTAATGTAGAAGAGAAATTATTTTTATTCCATCCAAGACCAAAATTATGAATATAACGTGGGGCATTTTCCACTCGATTGCCTTTAAGGTTGCTTTCAGTAATAACTACATTTGGTGTGGTTCCCGATGCAGAATAAATTTTAAAATCTGTATATCTTGAATCAATAAAACTAATTGTTGCAAAAAGATCAATGTTTCCTAATTTATTTTCTACTTCTAAAAATCTCGTAACATTAAAGTTTACAAATCCTTCTATACCTTTGTTTATAGTTTCACCTAAGTTAGTTCTATATAAAAAAGAACCTTGAGTTGCATCATTATTTATAAACTGTCTTATACCTCCAACTCTGTTATTGTAGCTAAGATAAAACAAGCTAAAATCAAAATTTAAATAATTTTTGTAAGCTCCTCTATATCCTAAATCAGCATTGTAGCCAGAAGCATCTTTTAAGTTAGGGTCAATTACATCTGTAACTGCTGGAGGAGTGATGTCTGAGAAAAGAACTGGTCTATAAGCTTGAGTTATATTTGCATATACATTTGTTATTCCAAATTTATATTCTATACCCAAACCGAACAATGGTTGACTTCTACTAATTTCCTTTTTTTCAAAAGGAATCTCATTTCCTGAGCTAATTGCAAATCTTCCATAACCGATAGAGTTAATGTACTCATATCTTAAACCTGGTGTTACACTAAATTTTTCAGTTAGTTTAAATTGGTTCTCTACAAATAGAGCTGCATTTTCGGTGTAAAAATTCAAATCTCTTGGAAAACGACTTTCAGTTGTTAGGTCAAATTCAGAACCTGTTGTTCCTCTGCCTTCTTGTTTTCTATTTGTGTTTGCTTTATACAATCTAAATCCGAAAGCTAAGTTGTTTTTGATTGTACCAAATTTAAATTTATATAAGTTTCTGTTTTCTAATCCAATATTTTCATAAAAATCTCTGTCAACTCTTCTGTTGGCATAGTCATTTGTTACTGGATTAATAGCGTCTGGATTATTTGGTGTAGCTGTGAAACCAACACTATTTCTTTCACCAATTAGACCGAATAATTTAGTATTAGAACTTAATTTATCATTAATTTTTGTGTCAAAATTTATCGAGAATACATTCCAAGGAGTTCCAAACCAGTTTCTGTTTCTTAATGATTGTCTCGGATTGTTGTTAAATTGTTCATCCGTCAAACCTCCTGCTTGTTGCATTTGGTAATCCATGTTTGTATATTCAGCAGATAGTTTCGTCTTCTCTGTAAAAGCGTATTCAATGAAAACGTGTGAGTTTCTAACTTTGTATTCACTATTTTCTCTCCAACCATCGGCACTTCTGGAATGGTTGTAAGCATAATAAGAAAATTTTCCAACTTTTCCTCCTATTGCATTGTAGGAACTCATTAAGTTGTAACTGCCTACAGTATTTTGAGTTTCAAAAGAAAACTCATTTTTTGTTTCTCTTTTTAAAACATAATTTAACATTCCACCAAATTGTGGTCCAAATTGTAAAGATGCACCACCTCTTATTAATTCTAAAGATTCCACTGCCTCCAATGGTGGGTTGTAATACGCTTCTGGATATCCAAAGACATCAGAGGAAATATCATATCCGTTTTGTCTTGTGTTTAATTCCCAACTTCTGTTTGGGCTTAAACCCCTAACACCAACATTTATTTGAATACCCGAACCTTCGTTTTCCCATATGGTTACCCCTGGAATTCTAGAAAAAACTTCACGTGCATTGTTTGTGGTTAAGTTGGCATTGATACCGTTAAGTTTGATAACTTCATTTTTCTTACCTGAGAAAATCATATTATCTTTTGTTTCAGGCATTCTTTCTAGATTTTGTAGAACAAGCGAGATTGATACTGGATTTAATTTAATAACAGAATCATTAGATTCGATTTGTTGTGCTTTTAAGCTCAGTGACATTAAAAAGCTTGAAAAAGCTAATACAGTTATAAATTTCATTTTTTTATTTAGATTAATTCTACGCAGCAAAAATAATCACTATATTTTATTTAGACAAATTATAAATAAAAAAATTTAGACTCCTTGTCGATTTGTAGAAAATAATTAAATCAAGGTATAAATCAAAAAAGTATCTTTGCCAAAATTTTAGTTGATGATTTCAAAAAACGATTTTCTTCCGTCAAAATACACCCATACTATTGCGCAAGGTAGTTTTCAGTGGAGTGCCCCTAGTAACATTGCCTTAGTGAAATATTGGGGTAAGAAGGAAGATCAAATTCCAGCGAATCCGTCGGTGAGTTTTACTTTAAAAAACTGTAAAACGATTACGCAATTGGCTTTTGTCAAAAAAGAAACTGACGGGAATTTCTCTTTCGATTTACTTTTCGAAGGGAAACCAAAGGAAGATTTCAAGCCCAAAATTCAGAAATTCTTTGAGCGTATCGAAAGCTATTGTCCTTTTTTAAAAGAATACCATTTTACGATTGACACGCAAAACACCTTTCCACATAGTTCCGGCATAGCCTCCTCAGCCTCTGGAATGGCGGCTTTAGCGATGAATGTAATGAGTTTAGAAAAAGCCCTAAATCCTGAAATGACTGAGTCATTTTTCTATCAAAAAGCCTCTTTTTTAGCGCGATTAGGCTCTGGAAGTGCTTGTAGAAGTGTAAAAGGAAGTGTGGTAGTTTGGGGTAATCACCACAATACGAAAGAAAGTGCTGATTTATTTGGCGTGGAATTTCCAAATAAAATTCACGAAAATTTCCATCAGTATCAGGACACTATTTTATTAGTTGACAAAGGGGAAAAGCAAGTTTCCAGTACGGTTGGTCATGACTTGATGCACGATCATCCTTATGCCGAAAGGCGTTTTGCCCAAGCACACGAAAATCTAGACCGACTTTCAATGATCCTTGAGAACGGGAATTTAGACGAATTTATCGCCATTGTAGAAAGCGAAGCCTTGACGTTACACGCGATGATGATGACCTCGATGCCTTATTTTATTTTGATGAAACCCAATACTTTGGAAATTATCAATGCAATTTGGAAATTCAGAAAGGAGACACAAATCCCCGTTTGTTTTACCCTCGATGCGGGTGCGAATGTGCATGTTCTGTATCCAAATAATGTCAAAGAAACGGTTTTACAATTCATTAAAGATGAATTAGTTGTATATTGCCAAAATGGTCAGTACATTTGTGATGAAATTGGATGCGGAAGTCAATTGATAATTGATAATTGATAATTGATATTTGATAATTGATAATTGATAATTGATAATGTAAAATTAAAGAATGGAGAAGCGAAACATTATCAAAGAAAAAACGTTTTTATTCGCAATCGAAATCGTTGGTCTTTATAAAGTTATAGCTGAAAGAAAAGAGTTTGTTTTATCAAAACAACTGTTGCGTTCTGGAACCTCAATTGGAGCAAATGTCAGAGAATCAGAACATGCACAAAGTAAAGCTGATTTTATCCATAAATTATCCATTTCACTAAAAGAAGCTAACGAAACAGAATATTGGTTAGATTTATTGCATGAAACAAAATATATAAGTCAAATTGAATTTGAAAATATAAAACCTAAAATAATAGAATTATTAAAATTGTTAACCAGCATTATTAATACTTCTAAATCAAAATAATTATTAATTATAAATTGTTAATTATAAATTAAAGACATGAAAGGACCCCTCTTTTACTCAAAAATATTACTCTTTGGAGAGTATGGTATTATTCGTGACTCCAAAGGATTGTCGATTCCTTATAATTTTTATAATGGGGCACTAAAAAAAGACCAAAACACTTCTGAAGAAGCCCTTAAATCGAATCAGAATTTAAACCGTTTTGTTGCTTATTTAGAAAAACTGCAAAATGAGCAACCCGATTTAGTGACTTTTGATTTAGCCACACTAAATAGTGATGTAGCTCAGGGAATGTATTTTGACTCTAGTATTCCACAAGGATACGGTGTAGGAAGTAGTGGTGCGCTAGTAGCGGCTATTTATGACAAATATGCGCAGGACAAAATTACCGTGTTAGAAAATTTAACCCGCGAGAAATTACTACAATTAAAAAACATATTCTCCCAAATAGAGAGTTTCTTCCACGGAAAAAGCTCTGGATTAGATCCATTGAATAGCTATTTAAGTATTCCTATTCTGATTAATTCAAAAGACAATATCGAGGCTACTGGCATCCCTACGCAAAGTTTTGATGGAAAAGGAGCCGTGTTTTTATTGGATTCTGGGATCATCGGCGAAACCGCTCCAATGGTAAACATTTTTATGGAAAACCTGAAAGACAAAGGATTCCGTGCCATGCTTAAAAATCAGTTTGTAAAACATACCGATGCTTGTGTAGAGAACTTTCTTGGTGGCGATATCAAATCTTTATTTACCAATACCAAAAAACTGTCAAAAGTGGTACTAAACCATTTCAAACCTATGATTCCGGAACAATTTCACGGCATCTGGCAACAAGGTATTGACACAAACGATTACTACTTGAAACTTTGTGGTTCTGGTGGTGGTGGTTACATTTTAGGCTTTACGCAAGATTTAGAAAAAGCGAAAGCTTCTTTAAAGGATTACAAACTAGAAGTGGTTTATCAATTCTAAAACTTTAAAATCCTGAAATGCTAAGCAGAAAAAACAAACTCTTATTGATGAAAATTATCAGTTTGTTTTCTGTAGTTCGTGGCTATAACATCCCTGTTATTGTATTGGCGCAATACTTATCGGCCATCTTTATTTTGGCGCCCGAAAAAAGAGCTTTGACGGTTCTATTGGATTTCAATTTGTTTATCATTGTTTTGGCTTCCTCGCTCACTATTGCTTCTGGCTACATTATCAATAGTTTCTATGACAGTAAAAAGGATTTAATCAACCGTCCCAACAAATCCATGTTGGACCGATTGGTAAGTCAGAAGACAAAATTGAACGTTTATTTTTCGTTGAATTTTATAGTCGCATTTCTAGCCTTTTTCGTTTCCTGGCGTGCCGTTCTATATTTTTCAGTTTATATTTTCCTAATTTGGTTTTATTCCCATAAAATAAAAAAATACCCTCTGATAGGTAATTTGATGGCGGCATTTATGGCCGTTTTGCCTTTTTTTGCCATTCTGCTCTATTACAAAAATCTGTATGAAGTAATTTTTGCTCATGCCACGTTTTTGTACCTCTTACTTTTGATTCGGGAGATGATTAAAGATTTAGAGAATCTCAAAGGGGATTTAGCCAATGATTACCAAACCATTCCTATTCTTTACGGCGAATCAATTTCAAAAAAAATAATAACTTCTTTAACGCTTTTAACAGTGGTTCCTGTTTATATTTTGATTGACATTTACGAGGTCGGGTATATGGATATCTATTTTTACGGATGTTTAATCCTGTTGCTTTTTTTCTTGCGTGCATTATGGAAGTCCAATACCAAAGAACAGTTTTTAAAGCTTCATAATATCCTAAAATTCCTAATCGTTGCGGGTGTCTTTTGTATTGTTTTAATCAATCCTTCGATTTTGTGGCACGGACGAAATCT
>CALQBR020000088.1 GCA_943328865.2 Sphingobacterium thalpophilum | reverse complement strand
TAGTTGGCTTGTAGTTCATTAGGAACATTGAATAAAACTGAAACAGCCTCTTTGGTTTCGCGTTTTACCTCCTTGACATTTAATTTATAGAATGACGACATGAATGTTAATTTTTGGCAAAGATACTAAATGCATTAGGTTTCTAAAAATGATAAATGTCAAGTTTTTATACCTAATACTTTTATGTATAAGAATCTTAGGTATATTTGTAGTTCCAAAATAGCCCATTTACAATGATGAAAAATTCACAATTATATAAAGGAAGTCTCAATATCATTATCATGAAGCTTTTAGAAGAACAGGGGCGAATGTATGGTTATGAAATTACCCAAAAAGTAAAAGCGATTACCCAAGGGGAACTCAACATTACAGAAGGTGCCTTGTATCCTGCCTTGCACAAATTGGAAGCCGAAGGTTTGCTTGCTGTCGAGGTTGAAAAAGTAGATAATCGTCTGCGCAAGTATTACAAACTCACCGAAAAAGGCACTACTGAAACCGTAAACCGACTCGCAGAACTCGAAGATTTTATCCGAAATATGCAGAGTTTAGTAAACTCAAGTCCAAAATTAGAATTTTAATTTTTTGAAAATGAAACTCACACCCGAACAAATAGACCATTTGTATGTTTTTACCCGTCAACATTTCGTGGAATGGTACGATTTACAAACCGAATTGGTCGACCATTTAGCCAATGCGATAGAACAACAAGGGGTAGAAAATCCGAAAATTTCGTTTGAAGAGGCCTTACAAATCGAATTCAAAAAGTTTGGCATTTTTGGCTTTATGGATGTGGTAGAGAATAGGCAACAAGCTTTACACAAAAGATATCATAAAATGGTTTGGCAACATTTCAAAGGTTTTTTTACGATACCCAAAATCTTTGGGACACTGGCCTTTTTCGGTATCCTAACACAGTCGATGTTGAATTTCCAACACGCGTATTTGATTATTCTTTCACTTTTTATTCTCATCAGCATAGTCTTTTGGATTGGGGTCTTTAAGATGTCTAAAAAGAATGAAAAAGAAGCAAAAATATCAGGTAGAAAATGGTTGCTTAAAGACATCATTTTTAGGTTAGGCTCTTTTAGTGGATTTACCTTTTTGCCCTTTCAATTTGCCCTTCATCTTGAACAGGGAATCCAATCAGCTGTAATAATTAGTTTTTTGATCACGTGCTATTTGTTATTAGGATATATTGTTTTAGTCATCATTCCATCGAAGGCGGAAGAGTATCTAAAAGAAACGTATCCCGAATATAATTTTCAAAATCAGTAACAATTTTAAGTTAAGCACTACTAAGAATTAAATCAAACAAGAAATAATGTTTAAACAGTTTATCAATCTCGAAGTAAAAGCTTTTTTCCGTTCGGCGAGTGTAGGAAAAAGCATTGCCTTAAAAGTGTTTTTGGGCTTTCTAGCCTTTTATTTTTTACTGTCTTTTTTGGTACTAGGATTCGCACTATACCCCATTCTTTTAGAAAAATTCCCCAATCAAAAACCCATTGAATTAGTCAATGATGCGGTGCTTTTTTGGTTGGCCATCGATTTAATCTTTCGCTTTTTTATGCAAAGTTTACCAGTAATGAACATCAAGCCTTTACTCATTTTACCGATACCAAGAAAGAAAGTAATCCATTTTGTATTGTTAAAAAGCCTATTTTCCATCTATAATATCTTTCCGTTATTAGTTATTTTACCTTTTGGAATTACCACTATCATTCAAGGAAAGGCGCAAACAGGCTCCATTTTGGTTTGGATGTTGGCCTTGTATATGCTAGCCTTATCGGTTAATTATGCCAACTTTTTAATTAAAAAGAAACTGGCCGACAACTTTAAAGCCTTTTTAGCTTTGGCTCTTTTGGGCGTTACTTTTGTAGCGCTAGAATATTTCGAAATTTTTACCATAAGCCGTCTCATGGGGACTGTTTTAGATTGGTTATTGCTAAATCCTATTTTGGTTCTAGTTCCTATAGTAATTCTGGGGAGCTTGTATTTCTGGAATTTTCGTTACCTAAAAAGTAATTTTTACTTGGATCATTCCTTACAATCTAAAGTGGAAGAAGCCCAAACGACTGATTTGAGTTGGACCAAGCGATTTGGAGAGATGGCTCCTTTTTTACAATTGGATTTAAAACTCATTTGGAGAAACAAACGACCAAGAGCTACTGTATTTATGTCTTTTATTTTCTTGATGTATGGGTTAATGGTTTATAATAATCCCAGACACGACGAACTCTCGTTACTTCATTTGATGGTTGGTATTCTTATGTCGGGTATTTTTATCATTAATTTCGGGCAGTTTATTCCTTCTTGGGACAGTGACTATTATGGAATGATGATGTCCCAAAACATACCGCTTCGAAAATATTTGGATTCAAAAGTGGGGTTGATGTCTTTTTCGGTTATTGTTTTAGCGCTTTTGACCACCCCTTATGCTTATTTTGGCTGGCCTATTTTAGGTATTAATCTGGCTTGTGCGTTTTACAATTTAGGCATCAACATTCCGGTTTTGTTATTTGCCGGTTCGTTCAATAAAAAACGCATCGATTTAGAGAAAAGTCCATTTATGAATTACCAAGGAACGGGGGCTTCACAATGGATTGTAGGGCTGCCCTTGTTTATAGTGCCGGGGTTGTTGTTTTATGGATGCTCCACCCTTTTTAATACAACCACTGCAGTAATTGCCATTAGTACCATTGGGATTTTAGGATTGCTTTTCAGAAATCTTATTATGGATAAAATCACAGAAGGCTATAGAAGCAGAAAATACGCAACACTAAACGGATTCAAACAACAAGAAAATTAAACCTTATGATACAAGTCAATCAACTTTCAAAAACATACAACGGGATTACCGTATTGAATATCGAGAATCTAGCCATTCCGAAAGGACAAAGCTTCGGTTTAGTAGGCAATAATGGCGCAGGAAAAACGACATTCTTTAGTCTTTTATTGGATTTAATTCCGCCATCAACAGGAACCATCGTGAATCATTCGGTTCAGGTAAATACAAGTGAAGATTGGAAACCTTTCACGGCGGCCTTCATAGACGAGAGTTTTTTAATCGGCTATTTAACGGCCGAGGAATATTTTTATTTCATTGGTGATTTGCGTCATCAAAATAAAGCCGATGTAGAGGCTCTTTTGGCCAAACACGAAGAATTCTTTAATGGCGAGATTCTTAATAAAAAGAAGTATTTACGAGATTTGTCAAAGGGGAATCAGAAAAAAGTGGGGATCATCGCTACTTTAATAGGAAATCCAGAATTGATTATTTTTGATGAGCCGTTTGCTAATTTAGATCCTACCACGGTGAACCGACTAAAAAAAATCATCAAAGAATTAGCCGATAACCCAGCAGTTACCGTTTTGGTATCGAGCCACGATTTGCAACATACCGTTGAGGTTTGCGATCGAATTGTTGCCTTACACAAAGGGGATTTGGTAAAAGACATCAACACCTCGGCAGAAACATTACAAGAACTGGAAGCCTTTTTTGCAGTTTAAAACAGTCCCAAATTGACCACCCGATCTTGAGAAAGAATGCCAGGATCGGGTTTTTTATTACCCGATACCTAAAATATGTCCTGTTTTTACCCTTCTTGTTTCCGCTGCAATGGAATTTATAGGGTCATTCTACTAATTGTTTTTATCCATAGCGGTAAACGGCAAAATCGAATTACAGGTTCTTGCTTTTTCAAAAAATGCGCTTAATCTTTTATCGTATCAAAAAGAAATGTATTTTTACGAGTTATTAACACTAAAATGAGTGTTTACAAGTTAAAGAATAAAAACGTTTTACATTGAAAAACAAGACCTTAAAATATTTGCTCATCACCGGATTTTTATTCTTTTTGATAGCGTGTTCTACTAAAAAAAATAGTTTTGTTTCTAGAAATTCGCATGCCTTGAGTGCCGAATATAATATTTTGTATAACGGTGGTATTGCACTCGATGCAGGAATTAATGAACTCAAATCGAACTATAAAGACAACTTTTGGGAGCGTTTGCCTATCGAAAGAATGCAAATCAGTGAAGAGGCGCTACTTCCTGGTCAGACAAAAAACGTCAATTTTGAACGTGCCGAAACCAAGGCTATTAAGGCCATTCAGAAACATTCGATGAATATTGCCGGTACCGAAAAAAATCCTCAAATGGATGAGGCACATTTAATACTTGGTAAAGCCCGATATTATGACCAACGTTTCATTCCGGCATTGGAAGCCTTCAATTACATTTTGTATAAGTACCCTAGTAGCGATAAGATTTACGAGGCTAAAATTTGGAGGGAGAAAACCAACATCCGGATGGAAAGAGAGGCCTTAGCGATCAATAATTTAAGGCGACTACTTAAAGATATCAATTTCAAAGACCAAATTTTTGCTGACGCCAATGCCATTTTAGCTCAGGCTTATCTTAATCTCGAAGTTAAAGACAGTGCGTTAATCAAACTAAAATTAGCTACTAAATTCACTAAAGTTAAAGAAGAAAAAGCCCGCTATCGTTTTATTTTGGGCCAGATTTACGAAGAGTTAGGCTACAAAGATAGTGCCTATGCCACTTATCAATCGGTAATTGATAGGAAGCGAAAATCACCACGGCAGTATGTAATCCAATCACATGCCAGACAAGCCCAACAATTTGATTTTGAAAAGGGTGACACGATTGTCTTTTTGAAAAAATTCGACAAATTATTAAAAGACAGGGAAAACCGACCTTTTCTAGATGTACTAAACCATCAAATGGGATTGTTTTATGAGAAAAATAAGAAACCCCAAATTGCAATTCAATATTATAATAAATCCATTAAAGCCAAATCTCATGATACGTATTTAATCGCTTCCAATTATCGCAATCTGGCTGAAATTTATTTTGACAAAGCCAAGTATCTAAAGGCAGGTCAATATTTTGACAGTACGTTGGTTCAGTTAAATGCAAAAACAAGAGAATATAAATTTATTAAAAAGAAATCTGAAAATTTAGTCGATGTCATTAAATTTGAAGAAATCGCCAGACGCAATGATAGCATTTTGAATGTCGTTTCGTTATCAGAAATCGACCGGGTTGTTTTCTATGAGAATTATATTACCAAATTAAAGCAAGAGGAGGAAGCACAAAAAGCATTACTTAAAAAGGCTAAACCAAAAGTCATTACTCCAAATGAACCGGATTTAAAACCAGGTGAGTTTTCTCCTGACGGAGCCATGATGATGCCACCAGGAGGAAATAATGACGTAGATAATTTTACGAAAACTAGCGATTTTTATTTTTATAATGCCAATACTTTGGCTTTTGGTAAGGAACAATTTAAGAAAAATTGGGGAGATAGGGCTTACAAAAATAATTGGCGCTTAGCGGCTTCCAAAATCGATATGGATACTGAGGTCATTGAAGCCGACAATAAAAAACCAGCTGAAGCTGAAAATGAAAAAGCAACACCGGTTGAAGAGAAATACACCACCGCCTTTTATTTGGAACAATTGCCAAAACAGCAAATGGCACTTGACAGTATTGCCAAGGAGCGTAACTTTGCTTACTATCAATTGGGCGTTATTTATAAGGAAAATTTTAAAGATTATCCATTGGCAGCAAGTAAACTAGAAAAACTTCTAAAAAACAACCCAGAAGAAAGACTGGTGCTGCCAGCGATGTATAATTTGTATAAAATTTACGAAATTATAGATAAAGAGCGCGCACTGGCAATCAAAACAAGGATGGTCACCCAATATCCAGAATCGCACTATGCTCAAATTTTGAACCATACAGATTCAGAAACTCTTGCTACAGTTAAAACACCCGAGAAGGCCTATACAGAATTGTTTAAATGTTTCGAGGCGGGGGATTATAGAACTGCTTATGCTGAAGTTGATGTTGCAATTGGTCAATATGCAGGGGATGAGATGATTCCTAAATTTGAATTATTGAAAGCCGACATCACTGGTAAGTTAAAAGGGATTTTGGAATACAATAAAGCACTCAATTTTGTATCCATGCGTTACCCATATTATGACGAAGGAAAACAAGCCGAAGGTATTTTAGCCAAGAATACGGCCTTGTTAGCGCAATTAAAATTCCATGCAGAAACACCAAAATCATGGAAAATACTCTATAAAGTCGGGTGTGACGAGGCTAAAACTACCAAAGTATTATTAGACAAAATCCGTAAATTCATTTCAGACAGGTCCTTTGATAAATTATCCGTCACTAATGATGTTTTTGACATGACTGATAATTTTGTAGTGATTCACGGTTTAATTTCGGAGGAATATGCCAAATCACTTGCAAAAATACTAAAGAATCACAAAGACTATACAATCACTTTAAACCCAGTTGTGATTTCCAATTATAATTATAAAGTGGTTCAAATGAAAAAAAATATGGCAGACTTTTTAGCATTGCCACCAGTTGTGATTCCGACACCTACTGAAATCCCTACCCAAAATCAAT
>CALQBR020000087.1 GCA_943328865.2 Sphingobacterium thalpophilum | reverse complement strand
TGTTGATGTTGCTTTTTGGTCAACGATTAGCTAAGGATTATGATGGAGCGAGAACGATTGTTATTTATTTTATTCCTGCCATACTTTTAGTGCACTGGTTGAATTAAAAAAGGAGCCTTTTTTAACTTCCCTAACAGGTTTTACTTTTTGGGTTTGTTGCGCTCATTTTATAAAGGCAAACCGCAACTTCGCCGATTTTTCATAAATCGTTGAGGTGGCGGTTGTTTTTTTTATAGTGGTTTATCGTTATGCCGCCCAATCATTTCTAAAAGCACATTAGATTTTTACGTTAATCGATTTATTTTGCGCTTGGACGGTTTTGTTTTTTAAAAGGGTCGCTTCACTATAGATTTGTACCACCATAGCATTAGTAGGTTAAGTTTGTGGTAGATTTGGGGCAAAAAGGGCGGAAGTAACATTCCGCCTTTTTTATTGGAATCAAGTCACGTCTTTTTATTGCCATGTATATTCACATGTTTAAAGCAGCATTTAGAAGCAATTTTTAAAGCAATTTTGGGACTCCATATTTTTTGGTAATTAGTCGTAAAGGACAAGAAATAGTTTTAAGTGATTAAAATATTCTATTTGAAGTCAACTAATTGTTTATACAATAAATAGGTACTATTCGTTAATCAATAAAGGTGTTTTTCCATCAGTAATAATCACTTTGCTATTAGGCGATTGCGAAAGTTTACTGAAAGCCTCGATGGTTCTTAACTTAATAATTTCTGGGGTCAATCCCTCAGCAAGAATTTTTTGAGAATCTCTCTCCCCTTTTGCATCAATAATTTTCTTTTCAGCTTCTAGAGTCGCTTGTTTAATGATAAATTCCATTCTCATGGCATCTTGTTCTGCTTGTAGTTTTTGCTCAATAGAACTCGCCAAACCAGCTGGGAGTTGAATACTTTTCATTAAAACAGCTACTAGCTCGATTCCATCTGCTTGTTTCTCTAGGTTTACAAACATCTTAGCTTTTATCTCTTCTTCAATTTTGGCACGCATTCCTGAATGCATATCCTTAGCATAAAATTGCGCACAAACGTCAGAGGAAGCAGATCTAAATATGCTAGTAATCACGGACTCATAATCTTGACCTAATATTTCTAATATTTTAGGAATCTTTTCTTGTTCTAATCGATACAAAATTGAAATCTCAGAATTAACACTTAGGCCCTCTTTAGTGGGCAAGCTAAGAATTAGTTTAATATTATTGGTTTGTGTAGACTCTTTAATGACTTTACTTATAAACGGATTATATAAAATGATACCTTGTGTCAAGATTTTGTCCGAAAACTTTCCTAAGGTTTGTTTCAGACCTGCTTCACCTGGCCTTACTACTGCACAACTGCTGGCCAGTAGCAGAATTCCGGCTGAAAAAATTAAATTTGCTTTCATAATTAATGATTTACGTTATATTCTTCTTTTCTTTAACAATCAAATCTACAATAAGCTTTAGAATAATTTTTATTTATATTTTTAATGTTTTGTATTAACATGCTTTATGAAAATTTTATAATCAGAAGGTTATAAATATAGTGGTGTATTTTACTACCCAGGAGAAAAAGGGTTACTATAAATTGTTGTTGTATTTGAGTATTTTACATTATAAAACTACCCGGTAGCTCGGATTTGCAAACAGCCACCTCACCGATTTTCACCTTAATCGATTTATTTGGCGCTTGGACGGATTTGTTTTTCAAAAGTATTCTGTCGCTATACATTTGTACCACCATAGCATTAGTAGGTTAAGTTTGTGGTAGATTTGGGGCAAGAAGGGCGGAAGTAACATTCCGCCTTTTTTATTGGAATCAGGTCAGGTCATTTTATTGCCCTATTTTGGGCTTTGAGCCCAATGAAAATAAAGATTCGTATGCCAAGACAGTCCGATTTATTAACTCTCTAGCCACTCCATCATTGATATCGGGATGTTTGGGTGTTATTTAATATTTACTTTTATGGTATTGTAAAAAATTGTGGTAGTTGATTCAAAACCAGAATCTGTTCCTACAATTATCCAAATCTCTCCAGTCGAATTCGAAACAGTATCAATTGGTCTAACTGTTTTTAAAACTTTCAATTGATATACACTGAAGTCAGTGCCATTAGCAAAATTTCCTATTACTTTCATATTTTCACCATCTTGACCTTGATTCCCTTTGTCAAGATTCATTCGGTAGTAGTTATCTGAATTGTCTAAAACTTTGAAAGGTTCATTGGTTGTTGCACCTGCTTTTAGGAAAACACTTTCTCCAGGTGAACCTCCTACTCCAATAGTACCATTAGCAACATTGGTAGCAAATTCTATTTCAATATCAATTTTGTAGTTTGTATTGGGTTCTAATCCAGAAATTTTCTTTTTAGCAAACATAAATAAATCATCGCTGTGATTATTTCCAGATTGTCTTAAAGCACCTTTATTATTGTTTAATGGACTTGGTAACATAGAATATGAGAAATCCAGCTCATAGAAGTTTTCCACATTAGGTTCATTTGGATAATCAGCAAAATCACCCTTCCAACCTTCGTTATCGGTTTGAAAATTAAAAATAAATTCTTTTGGAGTCGGAGTATCTGTATCATGATATTTTTCACAGCATGAAGCAGTTAATAATATAACAATAAATCCAGATAAAAAAAATCGGAGCATTATTATTGCTGTATTGCGAATAGAAATAGTCAATACCATTGTTGTATATTCAATAATTTTTTTTATAATTTAGAGCGCATTTATTTATTTTCAAAAATGTTGTTCTCTTTCTTAATATCAGACATTAAGCCACTTGGGTCGAGGGTGATTCTCTTAATGGTGTTTTTATGCACAATTAGTGGAGCCTACTATTTCTTATACCCGCTTTTGTGCGTTCGTGCTTCTATTTCTTTTTTTATAATTTTCGAATAAATTTTTGCGCCAAATTTATTCAAGTGATTTGCATCTGACATAAAACTCGGGTCAATTTTATCATCCATATAGTTCAAATGGTATCGATGGTTTAATCTACTTAGTGTCTCTGAAAAAAAAACGAAATAAGAAGCATCAATTTTTTCTTTGTATCTAAAATGATAAGGTGTGGATACAAGGATTAAATCTATATTATTTTCAGTACATAAACTATCTATCTTATATAGATAAGTTCTTTGAGAATAGCTAAATTTAGCTTCTTTTTGTTTTATTGAATAATGCATATTAAATGTGCGATTGATAATTTCTAAATTAGGGTTTGAATTAGTTGACTCTCCAAAACCTCCCCAGTCTGGAGTATTATAAATACCTGAAATTAAAGGTTTTAGAAGCTGATCAAAATTAGTTGCGAAATCAGAATCATCAAATATTCGGATAAAGTAAAGGTATTTTACAAGACTATTCTTTCCTTCTGGGAAATCAATATCGTACAATCTATTGAAAACAGGAGCAAAATTATGGATTGATACTCCTAAAATTATTTTATCAATTTTATGATTTTTGTTTTTAATTATTTTAAGTAATTTTTGATATGTGAAATAATAATGTTCGCTAGCACTAGCGATGTTTTTTGTCTTTTCAGATATTAACTCCCCATCAAGACGCTGTATTTGAGAGTCACCCATTAGCAAACATTGATAATCTGAAAATTCGTTTAGTTTAGATTCAAACTCTGTTTTTGTAAAACAATAGAATATCAAAGTTGATATAAAAAATAATAAAATAGGTATACTAAATATGCTTATATTAATAATAATTTTTTTCATAAACTATCCTAAAACTGAAAATAAATAAATTGTTCTTCTTTACCGCCAAACCAAAAGATTGCAATGATTATCGCATAGTACATTGCATATCTTATCGGGCGTTTCCATTTAATTCCTAAATGCGAAATAGCATATTTACCTTCTCTACCCTTCCATTCGATCAACACAAAAAGTGAAACAAGAATTATTGTTGTTAAGGAACTTCCCATATCTTCGAATTTAGGTTTTGAAAAAAAAGAAGGTGATAGAATTTCGGCAATGTAGTTTATCGCTTGTCCTATATTATTTGCTCTAAAAAATATCCACGCAAATACAGTTAAGCAAAACGTAATTCCAATTGAAAAAAACTCTTTTATTGTTGGTAGATATTTTCCTTTAGCCACAATTTCTAGATTGTTTCTATTTGTATTAAATATTATGGAAGGCATAATATATAAAGCATTAAGAAAACCCCAAACAATAAAAGTCCAGTTTGCACCATGCCAAAACCCACTGACTATAAAAATAATAAAAGTATTTCTTACCTTCATTAAGGTGCCTCCCTTACTGCCACCAAGAGGAATATAAAGGTAATCACGAAACCAAGTTGAAAGTGATATGTGCCAACGTCTCCAAAACTCAGCAATATCTCTTGAAAAATATGGGAAAGCAAAATTTCTTAATAATTCTATTCCAAACAGTCTTGCAGTTCCTAAAGCAATATCAGAATAACCTGAAAAATCGCCATAAATCTGAAAAGTAAAAAATATAGCCCCTAAAAACAGTGTGCTCCCAGAATAGTCTGCAGAATTACTAAAAATTATATTTGCATATACTGCACATTGGTCAGCAATTACCACCTTTTTAAACAATCCCCACAATATTTGTCTCAAACCATCTACAGCCTTTGTATAATCGAAAGTTCTCTTTTTTTGAATTTGTGGTAATAGATGAGTAGCACGTTCTATTGGTCCCGCAACTAATAATGGAAAAAAACTTACAAAAAGCGAATAATCAATGAAGTTCTTCTCTGCTTTTATTCGGTCTTTATAAATGTCAATCACATAGGATAACCCATGAAACGTATAAAATGAAATTCCAACAGGCAAAATAATTTTTAATGTCCATGGATTAACATTTAATCCTATGTTATCCAATGCATTTGCAAAAGATTCTGCAAAAAAATTGTAATATTTAAAAACGCCTAGAAACCCAAGATTAATGGAAATACTTAACCAAAACCAAAACTTTTTCGAATTTTGATTTTTAGCGTCTGACATTTTGATTCCTGTATAGTAATCAAGAAGAGTTGAAAAGATTAAAAGAAAAAGAAACCGCCAATCCCAACAAGCATAAAAAAAGTAACTTGAGACGAGGAGTAAAATATTTTGAAGCTTTAAATTTCCTTTTGTTGCATACCAATAAAGTATAAATACAATAGGTAAAAATATCGCAAAGTTTAATGAGTTAAAAAGCATTTTCTTTATATTTTCGTACAAACCTACACTTTTTTTCAAAAAAAATTTTTAAACAAGAAGAAAAAGTAACAGTGAATACCAAAAACGAAGTAAATCATCTGATAAATACAAAGCAATTAAAGAATTAATTGTTTCTATTTATCATAGACATAAAGGTTGTTATGGTTACAGACGAATAACTGATGAACTTCAAAACAAATCAATAATTATAAACCATAAAACGGTCTTTAGATTAATGAAATTATTAGGATTAAAAAGTATTATTCGATTGAAAAAATATAAATCATACAAAGGTGAACACGGTAGAATTGCTCCTAATATATTAGAAAGAAATTTTAAGGTCACAGCTCCAAATCAAAAATGGGCAACTGATGTAACTGAATTTAATGTTGCTGGGAATAAATTATACCTACTCGCCAATAATTGACTTATACAATCAGGAAATAATAAGCTACGAAATGACAGAACGGCCAGTGTTTAATCAAGTAGTTATAATGCTTAAAAAGGCATTTAAGAAAATACCAGATAACACTAATCTAATCCTACATTCAGATCAAGACTGGCAATATCAAATGAAACAATATCAATATCTACTCCAACAAAAAGGAGTTGAACAAAGTATGTCAAGAAAAGGAAATTGTTTAGATAATGCAATTATTGAAAACTTCTTTGGAATACTTAAATCTGAATTGTTTTACACACAAAAATTCAAATCAATAGATGACCTAAAACAAAAAATAAACAAGTATATTATCTATTACAATAACGAAAGAATTAAATCGAATTTAAACAAAATGAGCCCGATAAAATATCGAACTCATTATTATCAGAATTAATTATAAATTAGTCCAAACTTTTGAGTGCAGTCTATTTTTGAGACAGCCTCTTTAAGATTTTAAAGCGCCTTTATTTATTCTCAAAAACGTTGTTTTCTTTCTTAATATCAGCCATTAAATTACTTGGATCAATGGTGATTTTCTTAATTGTAGCATCTTTAGGAGTCATAATGTTTAATTCATAATTTGGATTTACCCAAGTCCAATCCGGTAATATGGTTCTTTTCAAATTCGGATAAGGATTTTCTTTTATAAAATACATCATGCGCAATGGAATGTAATAGAGTTCTTTGGAGCCATTAGTATACTCTACCATGATCTCTATGGGCATGGGCATTCTACCAATGCGCTCTAAAGCAATTGTAGTTTCTTCGTTTTGTAATTTTACCTCTTTGATTGCATAATCAATCGTGTTGGTAGTTTGCGTCCAGTCGAT
>CALQBR020000086.1 GCA_943328865.2 Sphingobacterium thalpophilum | reverse complement strand
TGGCTCTCAAAATGGGAGCCCCAATGATTGGGTTGAATGATTCTGGTGGTGCTCGAATTCAGGAAGGGGTTCGTTCTTTAGGAGGGTATGCTGATATTTTTTATAGAAACGTACAATCTAGCGGTGTGATTCCTCAAATTTCAGCTATTATGGGTCCTTGTGCTGGGGGAGCCGTTTATTCTCCTGCGATGACCGATTTTACAATGATGGTTGAAGATACCAGTTATATGTTTGTAACGGGTCCGAATGTCGTAAAAACCGTAACCAATGAAACCGTAACTTCGGAGGAATTAGGGGGGGCTAGTACGCATTCTACCAAATCGGGTGTGGCTCACTGCACTGCTGCGAATGAGGTCGAATGTCTTGAGGATCTCAAACGACTGTTGAGTTACTTGCCACAGAACAATAAGGAAAAGCCACATCACTTAGCTTACAAACTCAATGATGAAATTCGTGAGGTATTGGCGTCAATTATTCCTGACAATACAAATAAACCCTATGATATGCATAGAGTGATTGAAGGTATTATTGATGAAGCATCTTTTTTTGAAATTCACAAGAACTTCGCTGAAAATATCATTGTTGGTTTTGCTCGATTGGGAGGAAAAAGCATTGGGATTATTGCTAACCAACCGATGGTTTTGGCAGGATGTTTAGATGTGAATAGTTCCAAGAAAGCG
The DNA here is from genome assembly GCA_943328865.2 of Sphingobacterium thalpophilum. Classification (GTDB taxonomy): domain Bacteria; phylum Bacteroidota; class Bacteroidia; order Flavobacteriales; family Flavobacteriaceae; genus Flavobacterium. Next base: position 5,783 of record CALQBR020000086.1, on the reverse strand, counting down.
GCACGATTTACCCGTTTTTGTGATTGTTTTAATATTCCATTATTAGTTTTGGTAGATGTTCCTGGATTTTTACCTGGAACCGATCAAGAGTGGAATGGAATTATCCTTCATGGTGCGAAATTGTTGTATGCCCTAAGCGAGGCGACCGTACCAAGAGTAACTGTAATTACCCGTAAAGCTTATGGTGGAGCTTATGACGTAATGAATTCAAAGCATATAGGAGCTGATATGAATTTTGCTTGGCCTACTGCCGAAATTGCAGTAATGGGAGCTAAAGGTGCTAGTGAAATTATTTTTAAAAATGAAATCACAAAAGCAGATGACCCTGCTTCAAAACTTTTAGAAAAAGAAGCTGAATATGCAGATTTGTTTGCTAATCCATATACTGCAGCGCAACGTGGTTTTGTGGATGAGGTGATTTTGCCACAAGACACCCGTAGAAAACTGTTGAAAGCATTTAGTATGTTAGAGCATAAAAAAAGTATCATTCCTAATAGAAAACATGGGAATATTCCTTTGTAATTTTCTTAAAAAGCAAACGGCTATTTTCTATTTTTTTAAGAACTGGACAACCTTCTTTAAAAGCAACAACCCTATAAATTATTGATTTATAGGGTTATTCTTTTGTGGTTTTATATATCTGTCGTTTATGAAACGGGTTCTGCGTATAAATCGAATTCAGTAGCTTCAGTGATTTTTACCATCACAAATTCTCCTGTTTTTACATAGTGTTTCGAAGCATCAATCAGTACTTCATTATCCACATCTGGGCTATCAAATTCGGTTCTTCCTACAAAATGAGCTCCTTCTTTTCGGTCAATAATACAACGAAATGTTTGTCCGATTTTTTCTTGGTTTAAATCCCATGATATTTGGGATTGAATTTCCATAATTTCATTTGCTCTTTGTTGCTTCACCTCTTCTGGAACATCGTCTTCCAATAAATAAGCATGCGTGTTTTCTTCATGCGAATAAGTAAAGCACCCCAAACGCTCAAATTTCATTTCTTGAACCCAGTCGCGCATGATTTCAAAATCTTCTTGGGTTTCTCCAGGATACCCTACAATCAAAGTTGTACGAATAGTCATACCTGGGACAGCTTCTCTAAATTCTTTTAAGAGTTTGGTTGTTTTTTCTTTGGTGGTACCACGACGCATCGATTTCAAAATATTGTCCGAAATATGTTGTAAAGGAATATCAATATAATTACAAATCTTAGGTTCACGTTTCATAATTTCCAAAACATCCATTGGGAAGCCAGTGGGGAAGGCATAGTGTAGACGAATCCATTCAATTCCTTCAACTTTTACCAAAGCTTCCAGTAATTCACCCAAATTACGTTTTTTGTATATATCTAAACCATAATAGGTCAAGTCCTGTGCAATTAAAATCAATTCTTTGACCCCGTTTTTAGCCAAACCTTCCGCTTCTTTAACGAGCTTTTCAATAGTTTGTGATACATGTTTACCACGCATAATCGGAATGGCACAAAAACTGCATGGACGGTCGCAACCTTCTGCAATTTTTAAATACGCATAGTTTTTAGGAGTTGTGGTCAAGCGTTCTCCCAATAATTCGTGTTTGTAATCAGCACCCAACGCTTTCAATAATCCCGGTAACTCTGTAGTTCCAAAATATTGATCTACATTAGGTATTTCTGCTTCCAAATCAGGACGATAGCGTTCAGATAAGCAACCTGTTACAAACACTTTGTCTACAAGTCCTTGTTCTTTTTTATCAACGTATTCTAAGATGGTATTTATTGATTCTGCTTTTGCATTATTAATAAAACCACAGGTATTGATCACAATGATGTTTCCTTCTTCGGTAGCAGGAGCTTCGTGAGTCACCTCTTTTCCGCTTGCTCGCAATTGTCCCATTAATACTTCACTGTCATACACATTTTTCGAACACCCAAGAGTGATTACATTGATTTTGTTCTTTTTTAAAGACTTGGTTCTCATAGAATTGTAAATTGGAGTGCAAAATTACGCTTTTTATAAATAGTAGCGCTATGGTTTTGTGAATTTTATGAAGCTAATCCCGCTGTTCACTATATCTTTTGCTTTTAAAGAATAAAGCAAAAGGATGCCGTTTCCATCGGGGCTAAAAAAATCCGTTTATTTTTGGAAACGGATTGGTAATTTTAAATAACCTGTGCTTATAAAGCGAAAAGCAAAGTGATAGTGATGTTTTTATTTACAGTATTTATTTTGGAGCTATCGGTTAATCCTTGAGAGAAAAACTGTTTAAGAGAATCTCTTTTTGCATAAGAATAAGCGAAATCCAATCGTGTAGCCCCAAAGTTATAACCGAAACCACCCGAATAACCATTTAAATCTCCGATGGTTTTTCCGTCTTCATAAGGACTTTGTTCAAAATGATAACCACCTCGTAAACTCCATTCTTTGATTCGGTATTCACTCCCAATGCGTAGTTCATTGGTTTGGCTTAGTATATTGGCCATGTTTCTATTGATCATTATAAAATCATTTTTAGGCTTAAATTGGGTGTTGCTATAATCTTTTATGCTGTAATCAATACTTAATAATCCACTTTTTCCAAAAACATAAGCAAAACTCCCAGTCCATTTACTTGGCGTTTGTAGTTTGTATGGGGCATAAGTGTTGATTACTTGAGGATTAACATAGTCTGTTGGGAGTTCTCCTAATGCGTCAGCACTAATAACCCCTAGACTTTGTGTTAATTCATCATTTAATTCATACCAAGTTGGGGATTCGAATGACAATCCCAAGCGAACAGTTTTGGTTACTTTGGCAATGGTACCTAATTGAAATGAGAATCCTGATCCATAGGTATACAGTTCATTTTTAAAACGCAATCGTTGCACTCCAGAGGTTAAATTGTTGGAATTTGCTTCAAAGAAGTTCGTGTTTTGTCTATAATCGGTAAAATGAGAATTTAGATTGACACCAAAATAGAATTTGTCTTTGTATTGGGTTGCCGCATTAAAAGACAATTTGCCATTATATCCCGATGATTCAAGAGAGTTTTCCTGATAATAATTTCCTCCAGAGGGAACAAGAGAAATATAATTTTTATTGTCAGGATTGTTAGGGTCTATTGGGTCAATGAGGTAACCCTGATAACCTAAAAATGCTTGTTGTGCTCCAAAACCATAGTTTGAACCTAAATAACTATACAAATCTGATACGCTCTCATTCGGCAGTGTTTGTAAATTTTTTAGTAAAACACCTCCGTTTTGGTTGGCATAATGAAGAAAATAGTTGCCGATTGAGTTTGTAGGGTTTGTTCCTGCTGAAAATAAAGAATTGTCAAAGTTGTTGGTATTCTCGTAATTCAGCGCAAGCGTAAATTTTTTCCAATCGTTTTTTTCATCTGTATTATTAAATACAAAAATGCCACCAATTTGATTTAAATCAAAAGCAATATTGTTTTCGGTAGTTGTTGTGCCAAAATAATTTGATATATTTTGGGTGTTGTAATTGTTTAAGGTAAGCGACATTTGGTTGTTGTTAAAAACAGCCGAACCTGCAGGGTTTACGTTTAACGCAGAAAAATCGCCTCCAAGCGCTCCAAAAGCACCTCCCATTGCTCTATAACGAGCAGTTCCATTCAAATGGTCTTGCGAATATCGCATCGCATCTGAGATGTCTTGCGATTGTGTAGCAGAAAAAGATAATCCTGCTATCATAAGGGATAAATATTTTTTCATTTTGCAAATTTTTTATTGTTACAAATATTGCTAATGATTAAGTTAAAGCACTATTGTTTTTTTCTAAATTATCGTCTGCCATTGCCATTTCCACTGCCAGATCTGCCACCGCCACCAAATCCTCCACCGCCAGATGATCTGCCACCTCCATCATAACTCCTTGGAGAAGAATATTCTCTGGGCGATGATTGTTCAGATCTTGTCGGATAGCTATTTCTTGGTCTGATATTTTCAGATCTTGTAGGGGATTGAAAGCGAGGAGTAGTGGTTTGGTTTGGTCTATTAGGGGAAAAGATGTTTTGATTTCTATTAGAACTATTGAGAGTACGGTTTGTTCTTCCATTGTTGAAGTTGTTACTTCTTAGAGTTGGATTGTTACTTGGTGATGTATGGTATCGGTTGACACCTGTTCTATAAGAATCGCCTCTTATTCCTTGTGAATAATTATGGTTGTTATAATAACCATTCCAATTGTAATAATTGTTATTCCAACCCCATCCGTAATAACCGTATCCAGGTCCAGGTCCGTACCAATTGTTCCAACCCCATCCGTAATTCATTCCATACCAATTGTTCCAACCCCATCCGAATCCTGGTCCGTAAAAATAATTGCTCCAGCCATTCCAAGCCCAATTATTGTCATATACATTAATTGATATAGGATTGGAATTGTTTCCCCAGCCAGCGTAACCAGTTTTATAATCATCGCTTCCAACGGCTTGGTTTGAATCATCAGTTGAACGATAGTTGTCTATGTCGGTTAAGACCTCTACTTTTTCATTGGTGTTTTGCAGTGAACCAAAATAATCTTTGTACTGACTGTCTTTAGTATCACTTTGAGGTCTAGTTTCTGATCTTTGAACTTCAGGATTACCATAGATACCATCATTGTCGTAGTAGGAAGTGTTTTTATAGGAACCACAAGAGGTTGTTAACACATTGATCAATATGAATATCGAAAAAAGGCAAATAGGTTTGACGGTAGAAAAATAATTAGTTTTCATATCTCTTTATTTTTATTGTTGGGCTTTACAAAAATAGTTAGTTTTGTCAAACTATTGAGTTATAAAAAAATAAACAAAATTTGTGCCAAAAAATACAATATGAGCAAGAACTTAACCGCGAGATCAGAAGATTATTCAAAATGGTATAACGAATTGGTTGTCAAAGCCGATTTAGCTGAAAATTCAGGTGTTAGAGGTTGTATGGTGATTAAACCGTATGGCTATGCAATTTGGGAAAAAATGCAGGCAGAATTGGATCGAAAGTTTAAAGAAACGGGTCATAGTAATGCTTATTTTCCGTTGTTTGTTCCTAAAAGTATGTTTGAGGCCGAAGAGAAAAATGCCGAAGGTTTTGCTAAGGAGTGTGCTATCGTAACACATTATAGATTGAAAAATGATCCTGATAAACCAGGGAAATTGATGGTAGATCCTAATGCTAAATTGGAAGAAGAGTTAATTGTTCGTCCTACTAGTGAAGCTATTATTTGGTCTACATATAAGGGTTGGGTGCAATCGTATAGAGATTTACCATTGTTAATTAATCAATGGGCGAATGTAGTTCGATGGGAAATGAGAACACGTCTCTTTTTGAGGACAGCTGAATTTTTATGGCAAGAAGGGCATACGGCTCACGCTACAAGAAAAGAAGCGGTTGAAGAATCTGAAAAAATGATGAATGTATATGCTGAATTTGCGGAAGACTTTATGGCGATTCCAGTAATAAAAGGATTGAAAACCGAAACGGAACGCTTTGCCGGAGCTGAAGAAACGTATTGTATTGAAGCGTTGATGCAAGACGGGAAAGCATTACAAGCAGGAACTTCTCACTTTTTAGGACAAAATTTCGCCAAAGCATTTGATGTCAAATTTGCCAATACCGAAGGGAGACAGGAGTACGTTTGGGGAACTTCATGGGGGGTTTCAACCCGTTTGATGGGGGCTTTGGTAATGACGCATTCGGATGATCAGGGATTGGTTTTGCCTCCAAATTTAGCGCCGATTCAAGTAGTGATTGTGCCTATTTATAAAACAGATGAACAGTTAGTGGAGATAACCAATGAAGTGAATGTTTTGATTTCAGA
>CALQBR020000085.1 GCA_943328865.2 Sphingobacterium thalpophilum | reverse complement strand
CCAATAAGTTGAGTAACATGTTTACCACGGCTGGCTATAATGTCAATCGATTAAAAATGTTTATTATTGATGACACTGATACTATTTTGAAACTGCGCCATGAAACCAAAATCATGCGTATTTCCAATAGTATTACTAAAACGCAACGCATTATTTTCTCGGAACATCTTTCGGAAAGAATTGAAATTTTGGCTGAAAAAATGTTGGTAGAGCCATTTTTATTTGAAATTGACGAGGAAGAAAACGAATTTGAAATTGAGGATTAGTAAAATCGTATATTTGTTGTAAATCAAAAGGTTATGGATATTGCTGCGAAAAAAATAGAATTAATGAATTGGTTGCTTCATATTACAGATGAAAGTAAACTAAAAAAAATATTGGCTTTTAAAACTATTTTAGATAAGGAAGTCGTGGCTTATGATATTAAAGGATATCCAGTTACCAAAGAGGAATATATCGCGATGGTTCATGAAGCCGATGTAAGGATTTCTTCTGGGGATTATACGACTATAGAGGATTTAGAAAAGGAAATGGAAAATTGGTAAGATGCAAGAACCAATCAGAATAATTTGGGACAATCAAGCCAAAAGCGATTTAAAATTGTTATTCGATTTTCTCAAAATTAAATCACCTGAAATAGCAAGCAAGGTGATACATAACTTAATAAATCAAACCAAAAAGATTCGTTTTGCACAACAATATCAAGTTGACGAATTTCTCGGTGAGCCTTTTAGACGGATAATTGTTAGCCATTTTAAGATTGTATACAAGGTCCATAATGAATTTGAAATCAGAATACTTCAGATTTTTGATACAAGACAAAATCCAAATCAAATAAATAAATAATTTTTTTACACACACAAATAACAATATGGGATTAATGAAAATATTTTCAGGCAGTGAAATTTTAGCGCTTGCATTGAAAGAACAATTAGAGCAAATTCACTTAGAGGTGGTAATGAAAGACAACATACAATCGGCACGATTGGCTGGTTTTGGTACTTCGGGTCAGGCGGTGGAACTCTTTATTCAAGAAACTGATTTTGCCAAAGCCAATCCAGTAATCGAAACCTTTAGGCTCAATATATAGTTTTTATTACAACTCTTATTTTAAAATATTTAGCTTTGCTCTTTCAAAAAATCCGATAGGGAAGCCATCAAAAAATAACAATTTTTAATAATGATTACAGTTAACGATATCTCCGTACAATTTGGCGGAACTACTTTATTTAGCGAGGTTTCTTTTGCGATAAACGAAAATGATAAAATTGCCTTAATGGGTAAAAATGGAGCGGGTAAATCGACGCTTCTTAAAATAATTGCAGGCCAAAGCAAACCCTCTACTGGAGGTATATCAGCTCCAAAAGAGGCGGTGATTGCCTATTTGCCGCAGCATTTATTAACCACTGATGGCGCAACCGTAATGGAAGAAACGGCAAAGGCCTTTGGGGAAATCTTCAGTATGAAAGCCGAGATTGACGAAATCAATGAACAATTGACCATTCGTACGGATTATGAAAGTGACGATTATATGAAACTCATTGAGCGCGTTTCTGACTTGAGTGAGAAATTCTATGCCATCGAAGAGATTAATTACGAAGCCGAAGTAGAGAAGATTCTTATCGGTTTGGGTTTTGTGCGGGAAGATTTCAACCGTCAAACCGCTGAATTTTCAGGAGGTTGGAGAATGCGCATTGAATTGGCTAAAATCCTATTGCAAAAACCCGATTTGATTTTGTTAGATGAGCCCACCAATCACATGGATATTGAAAGTATCCAATGGTTAGAGGACTTCTTGATTAATTCTGCCAAAGCCGTTGTGGTGATTTCCCACGATAGGGCTTTTGTGGATAACATCACCAATCGTACCATTGAAGTAACAATGGGCCGTATTTATGATTATAAAGCCAAATATTCCCATTATTTGGAGCTTCGAAAAGACCGTAGGGTGCACCAGCAAAAGGCCTATGATGAACAGCAAAAAATGATTGCTGACAATATGGAATTTATTGAGCGTTTCAAAGGCACTTTTTCCAAAACATTATCGGTACAATCTCGTGTGAAAATGTTAGAAAAAATTGTACCAGTTCAAATTGATGAAATTGATACTTCGGCCTTGCGATTGAAGTTTCCGCCAGCAGCTCGTTCAGGACAATATCCTGTAATTGTAAAAGATTTGGCTAAATCCTACGGAGATCATGTGGTGTTTAAAGACGCCAATATTGTGATTGAAAGAGGTCAAAAAGTTGCTTTCGTAGGAAAAAATGGAGAAGGGAAATCCACGATGATCAAAGCGATTATGAAGCAAATTGAAATCGATGGTGGCAGTTTGGAAATTGGACACAATGCCCAAATTGGCTATTTTGCTCAAAACCAAGCCGCATTGTTAGATGAAAATGCGACCATTTTTGAAACGATAGACGGCATTGCTGTTGGAGATGTCAGAACACAAATTAAAAATATTTTGGGGGCCTTTATGTTTCATGGCGATGATGTGACTAAAAAGGTAAAAGTACTTTCAGGGGGAGAGAAAACGCGTTTGGCAATGATCAAATTATTGTTGGAACCCGTAAATTTATTGATTCTCGATGAACCTTCAAACCACTTGGATATGAAGACCAAAGACATCATTAAAGAGGCCTTGCGTGATTTTGATGGTACCTTAATTTTAGTTTCTCACGACCGTGATTTCTTAGATGGATTAGCAACCAAAGTTTTCGAATTTGGAAACAAACGCGTAAAAGAGCACTTTGAAGATATTGCTGGTTTCTTAGCCCATAAAAAAATGGAGAACTTAAGAGAAATCGAAAAATAAAATTCAAGGTTGTTTTCTAAATACTAAAGGCTACTCTAGTTCTTTATTGATAGAATTTAAAAGCATTTAAAATACTGATTATTAGTATTTTAAATGCTTTTTTTGTATCTTAGTAAGAGTTGTTTTTGTTATTAATGTATAATTTTGAAGTTATGAGAAAAGTGATTTTATCCTTAGTGGTTTCAATAGTGAGTTTGTTAAGTTACTCGCTATTTTCGCAAGTTGACAATGAACCTATCGCGCTAGGTTTGCCAGGGGATAATCTGAATTTGTATGCTGTATTAGCGGTATTTCAAAAGTCTCCTTCCTTAGAAGGATTTGAAAAATCCATTAACGATAAAGACACGAAAATCAATAATTTGGATTTAAACAATGACCGGGAAACAGACTATATTCAAGTAATTAGTTATAAGGATGGGAATGCCCATTCGATAGTGCTTAAAGTGGCTATAAATAAAAAAGAGTTTCAAGATGTAGCGGTGATAACGGTCGAAAAAAATGTAGCTGGCAAAATAGAAGTTCAAATTATTGGAGATGAAGCTTTGTATGGTAAAGATTATATTATAGAGCCTGCAGTAGTCAATATTTCTGAAACGCCAAATCCAGGTTTTACCAATGAAAAAACGACTATTATAAATAATACCTATTCCATTGATAATTTAGACGGAAATGGTTTTTTGTATGTCAATGATTGGCCAATTATAGTTCATTTGTTTTCACCAGTCTTTTCAATTTATATTTCGCCTTGGCATTGGGGATATTATCCTTCTTATTGGTATCCTTGGACGCCAGTGTATTATTACAATTATTGGGGTTTTCACCACCATTATTATCAGAATCACTATTATCGTAGGGCGCCTTATGTTATAAATACCCTTCGGTATTCTAACTATACCAGAAAGAGAAATAGTTCACCTACCGTCCTCCAAAATAGAACCTCAGGAAGGTATGACGCAACCTACCAAGGAAGAACTTATAGAAGTCCACAGGCTACAATTATCCGTCCAACTACACCAGCACCAAGACCCCAAAGGGAAGGTAGAATTCCTTTGGCACCTTCGAGAATACCAGAGAATCAATCCATAAGACGAACGCCAACGATCACCAGGCCTGATAGGCCTTCAGTGCGACCAATAACTCCAGTAACAAGACCCAATAGAGACCAAAATCAGCCTTCTAGAAGAGGAAGGTAATCGCTTGGTATCGATGTGAAGAAGCCTTATGGTTGCTTTTGAAATAATGAATGAATTTGGATTGAAAAGGAAGTGGTTTAGAAATAAACGTTGTTGTTACTTAGTCAAAGTCATCTGATAAATATCCGATTTTAATTCCTCGGTGTCTTTGTCTTCACAAAGGAGGAAAGTAATATTTTCAGCTGTATTTTTAAATAAAGTCAATCCTTCAAATTTATGGGTATCGCTTATCTTTTGAGTGAATTCTATTTTCATGGTTTTACTGTCGATGCAGCCGATAAGGCTTCCCAATACTTCGCCATCATGATAGGTTGAAGCAGTGTTTTCAGCCGTAGCTAAAAAATAAATTTTAGTATCCACTAATTGGGAATCGGTAAAACTCGCGCGAACCCCATTTATTTTGGGTAATTGGTATTCGTTGGATAGCATGCTCAATTCATCGGTTAGGTTTTTACCCTCAATCGTGAAAAGGGTATTTTTGTTGGAACTGACATTTCCTCGATTGAATAAATACCAACGATTGCCATTGTAAATAGCGCCTTCAATGTTAAAATCTTCAGGTTTTATTTTGCCAAATCTTTGCATAACCCCATACAAATCGCCTAAATCAGTGGTGGCAATAGTTGCTTTGTCTATGGCATTGATTGTAACCATTTGGTTGCGATTCTCAGTAGAACCTGAACCCAATATATAGAAATGATTTTCAAAGAGTGTGATTGCTTCAAAATCTGGCTTTTCTTTTTTAGGAATGTTTTCAGATGAATTTGCTAATAAAGGGTGTCTTTTTAATAGAGTCGTTTCGAGATTGTATTCATAAAGAAACCCACTATTGTCACCAATGATGAATAAGGAATGGTCTTTGTAAACGAGTCCTGAAGCGGAACCAATTCCAATGATTTGAAAAAGTAATTCTAAGCTGAATTTAGGCATGGTTTAATTTTTTAAAACAAAATTTACATTTTTAGACTTTTTTTACTTTACGACTTTTTACTTTACGACTTACTAAGTTGGTCAATTGGCGTCAAAAATAATACATTCCACTGATATAATACATTTCCTGCAAGAGGCGAGTAACAGCGAATTTTAAAGAGCTTGGATTTATTAGTGCTTTTGCTATTTCTAAAACAAATATTTTTCAAACTATTCTATTTCCATCGTACCGAATTCACTTACCTTTGTGCTTGTAATTTTTTTAAAGTGAATTTTTCTCAATATACTAAAGAGTTTTCGTATAATTTAAGACTGGCTTATCCTGTTATTTTGGGAATGCTTGGTCACACCTTAATTGGAATTGTCGATAAATTAATGGTAGGAAGATTGGGATCGGCAGAATTAGCGGCCGTTTCTTTGGGGAATAGCTTTATTTTTATTGCCATGTCAATAGGTATTGGTTTTTCTACAGTTATAACCCCTATGGTAGCGGAAGCCGATGCGGAAAAAAATACTTCAAAAGTGCGTTCTGCTTTTCACCACGGCTTGTTTTTATGTACCGTTTTGGGTTTTGTTCTTTTCGTTATGGTGTTTTTATCAAAACCGTTGATGAGCCTTATGGGGCAACCTCAGGAAGTAATCGATTTGGCTGTTCCCTATTTGGATTGGGTTGCTTTTTCACTCGTACCGGTAGTGGTTTATCAAGGGTACAAACAATTTGCTGACGGCCTTTCGCTGACCAAATACTCCATGTATGCCATTGTGTTGTCAAATATTGTACATATAGCCATAAACTATGTACTGATTTATGGTATTTGGATTTTTTCTAAAATGGGGATTATCGGTGCCGCTATTGGAACAGTTATTTCCAGAATAATGATGGTGGTTTTTATGCATATTATTTTGTCAAGAAATAATCAAATGAAAAAATACTTTAAGCATTTTAGTTTTGACGAGATTAAGAAAAAAATGCTTACTAAAATCATCAATTTGGGATTGCCTTCAGCGATGCAAATGCTTTTTGAAGTGGCTTTGTTTACAGCCTCAGTTTGGCTTTGTGGGAATATTGGAAAAACCAGTCAGGCAGCCAACGAAATTGCCTTGAGTATTGCAACAATTACCTTTATGTTTGCTATGGGTTTGAGCGTTACAGCGATGATTCGAGTGAGTAACCAAAAAGGATTGAATGATTTCAAGAACTTAATAGTCATTGCAAAATCAATATTTTTATTGGCTATTATTGTCGAAATTGTTTTTGCCGTGTTATTCATTGTTTTTTACAAAATGCTCCCGCCTTTATTCCTCAATATGGATGATGCTTCTCAAGTCATTGACAACACCGAAGTCGTTGTAATCGCTTCAAAATTATTGCTAGTAGCCGCTATTTTTCAAATATCGGATGGAATTCAAGTGGTTGTGCTTGGAGCGTTAAGAGGCTTGCAAGATGTGAAAATCCCTATGTACATTACCTTTGTGGCCTATTGGATTATCGGGTTTCCAATTTCATTTTATCTAGGCAAATACACT
>CALQBR020000084.1 GCA_943328865.2 Sphingobacterium thalpophilum | reverse complement strand
TCAAAAATTCGACACTATTCCTTATGGCGGATTTTATTCCCAAGAGGCAATTAAAGAAATTGTGGCTTATGCTCAAGCCCGTCACATTACGGTGGTTCCAGAGATTGAAATGCCAGGACATTCACAAGCCGCATTAGCTGCCTATCCTGAATTTTCTTGTACAGGCGGTCCGTTTGAAGTAGCCACAAAATGGGGAATCCTAGAAGAAGTATATTGTCCGAAAGACGCAACTTTTCAGTTTATAGAAAATATTTTAACCGAAGTAATGGACATATTTCCTTCACCATACCTTCATATTGGAGGCGATGAATGTCCCAAAAAACGTTGGAAGAATTGCCCGCATTGTCAAGCTTTAATTAAGCAAGAGGGATTGAAAGACGAACACGAATTACAAAGTTATTTTATCAAGCGCATCGAGCAGTTTGTGAATTCTAAGGGTCGAAAGATTATCGGTTGGGATGAAATTCTCGAAGGCGGTTTAGCTCCAAATGCAGCGGTAATGAGTTGGCGTGGAACTAAAGGTGGTATTGCTGCTGCCAAAGCGCAACATTATGTGGTAATGACTCCAAGTTCCCATTGTTATTTTGATCACTATCAAGGCGAGCCTAAACACGAACCAGTTGCTATAGGTGGATTTACACCATTAGAAAAAGTGTATTCCTATGAGCCAACACCACTGACACTTTCATCTGAAGAAGCGCAATATATTTTAGGAGCACAGGGGAATGTTTGGACAGAATATATTAATACTCCTGAGCAGGTCGAGTATATGACGATGCCTCGAATGGCTGCCCTGGCGGAGGTGGTTTGGGGAACATCAAATTCCAAGAATTATATAGATTTTCAAAATAGGGTAATTCAGCATTTTACATTATTGGATAAAATGAAAGTGAATTATTCTAAAGCTGTTTACGGAATCACTACAAAAGTGATACCCTCATCTGATAAAAATGGCGTTTTGTTTGTTTTGTCTTCCGGCATCAATCATAATGGGATACGCTATACCACCGATGGAACTAATCCTACTATGGCGTCACAGATATATACAGATTCAATTGCGATAAAGGCTAACACAATCATAAAAGCGGCCTATTTTGAAAATGGGAAACAACTAAGTTCAACGATTGAACAAGGGTTTCAGATTACAAAATCGACAGGTAAAAAAATCACTTTAAAAACACCCCCTAATTCTAATTATGCAAATGGGAATCCCTTTGCCTTAGTAGATGGAGTGCTTGGAAATAGCCAGATACAGGGTTTTGATTGGCTGGGTTTTCAGGGGAAGGATTTGGAAGCAATAATTGATTTGGGAGAAATACAAAATATTGCTACCGTTGCTTTGAATGTGCTTTCCAATGAAGCAAGTCGGGCTTATTCTCCTAAAAACATCACTATTTTAATTTCTGAAAATGGAATTGATTTTAAAGAGTTAAAGCAACTCTCTACATCAGAAATTAACGAAATGAAAGGCATGATTACCTTTGGTTTTAGCAAAGAAAAAGTACAATATATTAAAGTAATTGCTCAAAATGCAGGTAAAATTCCTCTTGGGAAAGTAGGTGCTGGAAGTGATGCTTGGTTGTTTATAGATGAAATTAGCGTACAATAACAAAAGAACAAAGCCCCGGATTTATGGCTTTATTGTTAATTTAAAAAGGCAAATGCTAAAACAATCCGCCATTTAATTCAGTGTCAATTCGATTTAAGATATTGCCTAAATCTTCTGGATTGTCTACAAAATTGATGTTGTCTACATCAATAATGAGTAGTTTTCCTTTGTTGTAGGTATGAATCCAAGCCTCGTAACGCTCATTTAATCGACTTAAATAGTCAATACTAATAGTGTTCTCATATTCACGGCCTCGTTTGTGGATGTTTTTAACCAAATTCGGAATGGAACTTCTCAGGTAAATCAATAAATCAGGCGCTTCTACAAGTCCTTCCATCAGTTCAAATAGCGAAGTGTAATTCTGGAAATCACGATTGGCCATCAAACCCATTGCGTGGAGGTTTGGCGCAAAAATATTGGCATCTTCATAAATAGTACGATCCTGAATGATTTTTTTGCCGCTTTCTCGAATTTGCAACACCTGACGGAAACGGCTGTTCAGAAAATAAATCTGTAAATTAAAAGACCAGCGTTCCATCTGATGGTAAAAGTCGTCCAGATAGGGGTTGTCTACTACATCTTCAAAATGAGGTTCCCATTTGAAATGTTTCGCCAATAAACCTGTTAAACTTGTTTTTCCTGCTCCGATGTTTCCTGCTATTGCTATGTGCATTATGGTATTGTGATTTTATAATTCTTAATTTCTGATGCTGTAAAAATAGCTAAAATTTGGTCTTTGTAATAGAAACTTTCAAAGGATTTATAGTCTGTTACAATCAGGTAGCATTTTTGATTTTGGATGTGTTGCAGGTATAATTTTCCTTCTTTTGAAAAAAGGACCATTTCATTGTCAATAAATTGTATTTGCTCAAAATCAGGGACAGTTCCATTAGGGGTTACTTTACCAAAGATATCACAGGTGTATCTATTGTTTTTTTCGTCAATCCATTGAAAGGAATTAAAATTGGATTCGTAATGTTTTATAGCGCTTTGAAAGGAGGGGGTGATGGTTTGAAAGGAGTTATTTAAATAGTCAAATAATCCTATTTGTTGTAACAGTCGATCATAAATCCATAAGCGATTTTGAGAGGCAATACCAATTGCACCAATCATTAATGGTTCGGAATTATCAAAAAAGTTTATTTTTTGGATTTCATTCAGTTGATTGTCCAACATTATTATGGCGTTGAAGTCTTCATAAAAAAGCAAAATTTTTAACGGATTTAGAAAATCAACTCGAGTGATTTTACCAAATGCTAGGTTTTTATATTGCCAGGTCTGTGTCTCATTTTTCTTGAAAAGCACTTTGTTTTTAAGGTAATATAAATTTCCTAAAACATCAAATCCGAGAAATTGGTCAGCCTCTATTTTTTGTTCAGACAAAGGGGTAAGGGGCCTACTTTGGTTTTGTGCCACAGTTGGGGTCATTGTAAATACTAAAAGAAGAAGAAAGAATCGTTTAAACATCTGATTTTTTGGAATCTTATAGATTTGATAAAAGGCTAAGTTACGTTTAAACTTTTTAGTATTTATCGGGTCTTACTTTTTTAATTTAACATAAATTTTGTAACAAAATAGTTCACTAAGCGTCATATTTGCCATCTCTTATTAAAACCATTAGTCATGAAAAAAATAATTTTATCTCTTGTATTGATCGCCATCTCATTCTTAAATTTAAATGCCCAGGAATTTCAGGGAATGGCAGTTTATGAATCTAAAACCAGCACGGCTGATTTTAAAAACCGGATGCAGGGCAATAGGGAGATGACGCCCGACATGCAAAAAATGATTGAAGAGCGAATGAAATCGATGTTTGAGAAAACATTTATTCTGAATTTCAACAAATCGGCTTCTATCTATAAAGAAGAAGAGAAATTAGAAGCACCTGGACAAACTGGTGGCGGCATGCGTGGGATGAGTGCCATGATGGGGGCTGGAGGAACCCATTATAAAAATGTAAAAGAAAAGCGGTATGTTGTTGATAAGGAATTTATGGGAAAAGAATTTCTAATTCAAGATTCATTGCCTAAATTAGATTGGAAAATGGAGAGTGAAACCAAGCAAATTGGCGGCTATACTTGTTTCAAAGCTACGGCAAAGCGTGCGGTGAGTAAATCTGATTTTAGAAATTTTAGACCTAAGAAAGAGATAGCCAAAACTCAAGATTCTGTCAAAACCGAAACACCGACTAAGAAAACGAATTTCATGGACGATTTTGAGTTGCCTAAAGAAGTGACTATTACCGCTTGGTATGCGCCTGAAATCCCAGTAAATCAAGGTCCTGAGAATTATTGGGGATTGCCGGGACTAATTCTCGAGGTCAATGATGGGAAAACCATTGTCTTATGCTCCAAAATAGTGCTTAATACCAAAGAAAAAGTAACCATTAAAGAACCGACTAAAGGAAAAATGATCTCTCAAAAAGAGTATGACGAAACCGTTGTTAAAAAGATGGAGGAATACCGTCAGATGAATCAAGGACGTGGAGGCAATGGAGGTTTTCAAATGAGACCAAGAAATTAATTCAATTTTGAATGTGAGAAAATATATATTAATATTTCATTTTGTTTTTATTTCTTTTGGGCTGAATGCACAAGATTTTCAAGGAAAAGCGGATTATTTTTCGAAACGGGTTTTAAATAAAAAGACCGAAAAAATTGAATCTGATGAGAAAAGAGAAACCAATCCCGAATTTGAAAAAGCATGGCAAGAGGCTTTAAAAAAATCTACTAATAAAAAATATCTGTTAACTTTTAATAAAGCAGAATGTCTTTATGCAGTACAACAAGTTCTCGAAAAACCAGAAATACCATCAAGTGGAATGGTAATTTCTGTTTCCTTTTCTGGTGAAGGAAAAAAATATCTTAATCTAAAAGACAAAAAAAGTATTATTGAAGATGAAATCTTCGGAAAAGAGTTTTTAATCGTCGAGCCACTTGAAAAACTAGATTGGAAACTGGTTGATGAAACCAAAAAAATCGGAGATTACAATTGTTTTAAAGCAGAGCTTATCGTCCGAGTTTCCGAAAAGCAAAGAAAAGAATATGAAGATTTTCTCAAAAAAGAAGCGGTTAAACCATCTTTATTCAAAATGGATGAACCAAAGGATAAAGTAATAACCGCTTGGTATTCTCCAGAAATCCCGGTTAGCTTTGGCCCAAATAATTATTGGGGTTTGCCTGGGCTAATTCTTGAAATAAACGAAGAAGATAACATTATTCTTTGCTCCAAAGTCACCTTAAGTAACAAGGAAAAATCAACTATAAAAGCTCCAAATACTGGAAAAAAAGTGAGTCAAATACAATTTGATGAAATTGAAAAAAAGAAAATGGATAGTATGAAAGATGAAGATGGGGTTATTATTTTCAAACATTAATCATATATTCATTAAAGACAAAAACATGCAAAAAATATCAATTCTTCTATTTCTTTTATTTACCTCAATTTCCTTTTCACAGAGCGTAAAGTTTGAAGGCGTTATTCAAGACAATAACAATAATCCTTTAGAGATGGCCAATGTAATGGCGGTCAACCAAGTAACCAAGGCAATGGATTCCTATGGCATTACGAATGACAAAGGGAAGTTTCAGTTGTCGTTGAAAGCAAATACTACCTACAATATCAAGATCAGTTACCTTGGAATGCAAAACAAAGAGCTTGCAATTAGTACTAAAACCGAGGATTTTTCACAAAAAATTACTTTGGAGTCTGGTGGAATCGAATTGCAGGGTGTTGAAATTGTACGAGAAATGCCTGTTTCTATAAAAGGCGATACGATTGTCTACAATGCCGATTCTTTTAAATCAGGAACAGAGAGAAAATTAGAAGATGTCCTTAAAAAATTACCAGGCGTTGAGGTGAATGCCGATGGGGAAATTGAGGTTGAAGGAAAAAAAGTATCTAAATTAATGGTTGAAGGCAAAGATTTCTTTGATGGAGATACCAAATTAGGCGTCAAAAACATTCCAGCAGATGCCATTGATAAGATTCAAGTCTTGAGAAATTTCAATGATATCAGTGCACTTAAAGGGCTGGAGAATGGCGATGAAAATATTGCGATGAACATCAAGCTCAAGAAAGGAAAGAAAAACTTTTGGTTTGGAGATATGACAGCTGGAGGAGGAACTGCTCATCAAGTGGACCGCTATGTGATCAATCCAAAATTGTTTTATTACAGTCCCAAATACAGCATTAACCTCATAGGAAACTTCAATAACATTGGTGAATTGCCTTTTACCGTTCAGGATTATTTTAAATTTACCGGTGGTTTTAGAAGTATGATGAAAAAAGGAGGGACTAATTTTAATGTTTCTTCCAATGATTTGGGTATTTCTATGACGAGAAATAACCGCGCCAAGGAAATTGAAACCCAATTTGGAGCCACCAATTTTTCTTACAATGTTAATAAGGCCTGGAGTGTAAGTGGTTTTGCTATTGTTTCTGCCACCCTCACTGATTTGCAAACGGCTTCCCAAAACAATAGAATAGATGATATCAAATCTTCTGATGGAACTATTATCAATACTTTGACGACCAATCAGAAAACCCAAGAGTTAACCCACCAAAAAAGCAACTTAGGTCTTTTTAAATTAAGTTCCAGTTATAAACCTGATACTAAATTGCAGTTTGATTACGATGTTCTATTTAAAACATCCCAACAAGATGAAGACAACAATTTGCTTTCCCAATCGATAACGACTGCTACTAATGGAGCTTCACCATTAATTGACAATCAGACCATTCAAACCTTGAAACATCAAAATCCGATTTCGTTAAACCAAAACATGAGTTTGTATTATACGAAAGAAGAAAAACATGTTTTTGCTTTTGAAATGCAGCACATGTACCAAGACGAAGATCCATTTTA
>CALQBR020000083.1 GCA_943328865.2 Sphingobacterium thalpophilum | reverse complement strand
TCTCATTGTTGTATTTCAATTTGGATTGTAAATCCTTCAATTTCTCAGCTTTAAAAGATTCTGTTTCAATATGAGCAATAAGAAGGCTGTATTGATTGATGATTTTATCTACCCTATTGGCATTAGCGATTTCAATTGTAATTCTTTTATAAAAAAATCCTAAAATCGTTAAATTCAATGCAAATAGGAATGAAAATACAGATAAAAACAGTGGCTTTGAGGTAATCCAATACGAAAGCAAGGAACTGGCTAAAAGAATCGGAGTTAAAAATGATAAAGCTGTGGCTGTTTTTGATACTGTAGCACTAGAAAAAGAACTCCAATTAATCAAGGTTTCGTATAGTGCTTTTCGGTCATTGCTTATTTTAGCCAAAGCCATAAATTCCTGTCTCGAATCCAATTTTTGCGATAATTCTTTAACCGCTTGTTGGTTTCTCATAATTTCATCCTCCGCAAGTTGATTGAGAAGTTGGTTGGCCAACGTTTTTTTTCCTATATAAGTATTGGTTCTGTTTAGATTTTGAAACAAAGAATGCTCCCCAAAAATATCCAAATCGAAAGCATAGGGATGCGCTATTTCATTGAATTCCATACCATTTTCAAATGGCAGTTCAGACCGCTCCAAATAGGAAGCCTCCACAGTATTAATTGCTAAAAGGGCTTTTTTGAGTTCTTTTTGAATAACCAATTTAGAATGAAAACGCATCAAAACGATAAAGAAAATAAGAACCAATAGTGTCAAAACAATATAAATCCATTTTTGGGTTTGAATATAATAATAAGACGTTGCTAGAAAAAGAAAAAGGGTCATCAGCCTTAATACACTAATGCGGTTGTACTTTTTATTGATTATTTCCAAATCATTACCAAAAACTTGGCTCCTTTTAAGATACACTTCCATAATTCCATTTATTGAAATGCAAATATAGAATTTACGAAGTCAAATAAACGAAAGACATCAAAGAACTCCCCGAAGACTTTAGTCATGAAATCATATGATTCCTTAATAGAAAAAAGTGTTTTATTTATACTATTTCTCGTGTAACGCAAAGAGTGGAATTTCACTATGATAGGATAATTTTTTGGTTAAACTCTGATCAAACAATCCCTCCAAAAAATGACGTTTGTAGGTCAGCATAGCCATCATATCGATGTTTTGGCTGGTCATAAAATCAAAAATAGTTTGTTTGACATCTTCGTTAGGGATTACAAAAAACTTAACAGGTTCTTTTTTAAAATCATCCCGCCACTTGTTTATACTAGATTCTTTCACCTCTGAATCAAACGTTTTAACATACAGGCATTTCACTTTGGCATCCATCATTTTAGCAAAATCTAGTACTTGTTTTAAAGCAGTACGGTCTTTGCTTCTAAATCGGGTCGTGAAGCCAATGGTTTTGATTGGTTCAAATTTGGCTTTAGCAGGAACAATCAAAGTTGTAATAGGCACTTTTTTAATAAGTGCTCCCGCATTAGTACCTACAAATACCTCCTTTAAACCAGAAGCTCCTTTGGTCCCCATAATAATCAAACTTATTTTTTCTGTTTTAACCAATTTTTTGATGGTTAAAATCAAATCGCCTTCCTCCATAACATGGCTCATCTTAACCTCCTCCAATTGGTTTTCTTCGGCAATTTTTCTTAACTCCGGAATGTAATCTTTAAAATTCTCAAATTTACTCAACTCTATGGTTTCATATACTTCCGAAATATAGGAAGAATACCCTTCATAAGAGACAATAGGTAATTCATATACATGAAGCACAATCAATTCGGCTTCAATAAACTTCGCCATTTTTAAAGCATAAATAAAAGCGTTGTTTGCTGTCTTTGAAAAATCGGTGGGAAATAATATCTTTTTCATGATCATTGATTTACGATTAGTCTAATAAATTTACGATTAAAAATCTAGACTTAAAAACATAAGTTACTGTTTTTCATATATTTAAACTTTTAATTAACATCCGAAAAGCTGATCTAAATGGTTCCAAAATAGCATCGTAAATCTTTGTAACTTTGCAACCTTGATTAATAAGATATGATTCCACAAGATACTATTGTTGCTTTGGCTTCTCCTTCGGGAGCTGGAGCTATTGCTGTTGTTAGAATTTCTGGCAAGGAGGCCCTTCCCATCGCCGCTACTGTTTTTCAATCGATTAGCGGAAAAGATATTACCAAACAGCGCACCCACACGCTACATCTCGGACATATTGTTGATGATCACAAGGTCATCGATCAAGTTTTACTCTCTCTTTTCAAAGGCCCCAATTCTTATACTGGTGAAAATACGATTGAAATTTCCTGTCACGGTTCTACTTATATCCAACAACAAATCATTCAGCTGTTGCTTCGTAAAGGCTGTCGAATGGCTAATCCAGGTGAATTTACCTTACGTTCCTTTTTGAACGGCAAAATGGACTTGTCGCAAGCCGAGGCCGTAGCCGATTTGATATCGTCCGACAACGAGGCTTCGCACCAAATTGCGATGCAGCAAATGCGTGGAGGCTTTAGTAACGAAATTGCGAAGTTACGAGAAGAACTTTTGAATTTCGCCTCTCTTATCGAACTCGAACTCGACTTTGCCGAGGAGGATGTCGCCTTTGCCGATCGCACTCAATTTCAGGAATTGTTAAACCGAATTGAGTTTGTCCTCAAACGGTTGATTGATTCTTTTGCTATAGGAAATGTGATTAAAAACGGAATTCCAGTAGCTATTGTGGGCGAGCCTAACGTAGGAAAATCGACTTTATTGAATGCTTTATTGAATGAAGAACGAGCGATAGTTTCAGACATTGCGGGTACCACTCGTGATACCATCGAAGACGAATTGGTAATTGGTGGGATTGGTTTCCGATTTATTGATACCGCTGGAATTCGAGAAACGGTAGATGTCGTGGAAAGCATTGGAATCAAGAAAACTTTCGAAAAAATAGAACAAGCACAAGTCGTTTTGTTTATAATTGATAGTTTACAATTGATAATTGACAATGAAAATAAGGTTAAAATAGAAATCGAAAAAATAAAAAATAAGTTTCCGCAAAAGCCTTTGATCGTGGTCATTAATAAAATTGATTCTTTAAATCCAACACAAAAAGAATTATTATCTACCAAATTATCCATTATCAATTATTCATTATTCATTGAACTTTCTGCCAAAGAAAAACAAGGTATCGAGGAATTAAAAAACCAATTGCTATCTTTTGTGAACACAGGAGCTTTGCGCAATAACGACACTATTGTGACCAACACCCGTCATTATGATTCGCTGTTGAAAGCCTTAGAAGAGATTCAGAAAGTCAATCATGGTATACAAACTGATTTGCCAAGTGATTTAATGGCGATTGATATTAGAGAAGCTTTGTATCATTTCGGGATGATTACTGGTCAAGTAACTAACGATGAATTACTGGGTAATATATTCGCCAACTTTTGTATCGGAAAGTAATTATCCTTCTTTTTTAAATTATCTAATCTTTTTACTTGATCCCCAACTTTTGCATCTGATCCATAGCTACCTCTAAAAATGCGGTTATGATATAATATTGACCGCATTAATCACAATTCTTATCCTAAAACCATTAAAAACAAAATCAAATTTGTTGGCAACAATCCAATTTTGTTCATTTTATTCGCTTGAATATTTTTGTCAAAATTGATATCTAAAAGTAGTTGAATAAGCCCATTTAAGAACATATCAATCAGCCCCCAAAATAAACATAAAATTATGTTTTGAAAAAGCATTTAAATTAGTTTAAAATTAGCAAGATAGGTTTATATATTCTTATTTTTTTAATTTAGGGAAGGATTATTGACTATTTATTAAATTAATCTATTTATCTAGCTTCTCTTGTTAAATTTTGATTAACTCCTATTGTAAGTTCACCATACGTAAAAAAAATAAAACCAAAATCAAATAAAATCATATTTATATCTTCCCTACATTTGAATTCATCATGTATTTCTAATGCTATACATTTTGTAATAGTTAAAAAACTTAAATCAACATTTTCAGTAGTGAAAATTTCTTTTTCCGAACCTTCTATGTCAATTTTTAAAATATCAATAAATTCAAAATTATAATCTTTAACCAATTGGTTAATTGAATATGCTTTAACCGCTCTAGAATCATTAGTCTCTTCAACTCTAAATGACCAATGATTTTTATCTCTAAAATCTCTAACAACTTTTAGATAAGTATTTGAACTCCACAACCCCCCTTTAATCTTGTATATATTTTTTTGTTTCTTTAAATTAAATTCTAAAACTTTAAAATTTTCTTCCTCAGGTTCAATACAGACAATATTAGGTTCATGAAAATTATCACTAAAGAAAAGAGAACTAAGTCCAATATTAGAACCAGCATCAATTATATTAAGCTTGTGATTAACATTATTTATAAAGTTTTTTTTATATTCATCAACGACTTTTTGATATTGAAACCAACCAAAAATTTGCTGAAAAACATCAAAATCACTTGATGGTCTTTTTCTTAATTTTATTGTTTTTATTGAACTATTTTTAAATTCTGATAAAATAAAATCTTTTTTCTCATTAAGGAAATAACCATTTGAATTAATTAAAAAGTTGTAATATTCATAAACATTAATTTCCTTTTCAGTTGGATTTATTTTTAATATTTTTTTGAATAAATAAGAAATTACATTAAATTTATTTTTTAAATTTAATCTCTTTAAATTAGATAATTTATTTGTTTTAGCCATTTTTTTATAGGTTTTTAAATTTCTAGTATTAATTTTAGAATTCTAAGATCATATAATCTTAAAATATTGGATAATATTTACAAAGCATTGTTGACCGATAAAAAAGAAGCCATAAAAATGTTTATCTTTTAAATCGTAATTTTGTTTTGTAGAACTAAATATACGCTTTACAAAAGTAAGTGTTTTTCAAGTAAATCTGTCTTCGGACAACTGATTTCTTTAATCGGTAGATTCAACAACTAAATGCAAGCCTTTAAAAGTGAATATATTTAAAAAAAAGATAATTTGGCGTATTAATACCATAAATCTTTCTCGGCCTACTATTTAACTTTTTCATCAACAATAACCTATTGTTAATATTAACATTGCCCAACTCCTTTTTTTGGAAAATATTGTCTGATTAATTTGTTCGTATCTTCATTCAAGCTTCTTTCCCAAGAGGAATATGAATGTGCAAAATAATACGAGATTTCTATATTCTGGGAAATATTTTTATGGAATGCAAACTCTTTTCCATTATCTGATGTTATTGTTTTAGACCATTTTTTTTAAGGAATTAACGCATTGTAGATCGCTTTTCTTACTTACGCTGCCTCTTATGATTTTAAGGGTTCTATCAGCACAAAACTTATTTTTCTATAAACGATTATTAGTAAAGCTCCCTGGTGATTTGCTCTAATTATTAGGTCGATTTCAAGTCACCAACTCGTTCTTTATTTTGTACAATATCAAGACGATCTTTTGAACCGTAGTGTTTTTTATAAACTTTCTGACCTGTTCTTAAGTGTTTAAATAATAAACCTCCTGCTTGTTTGTCTTTTAAAACATACTGATATATAAGCTCATGAGATAGCATTTTTATAGTTTGGCTTCTGGACCAGCCAAAAATTTATTCGGGAGACCATTGATGATTTACCATTTTATCTTTAATGATTGTTTCCGTTGCGGTGCTTAATACGGTCTTGTAATTAACCGTTTTTTTGCGCTATTCTGCAAAATTTGTGCATGTTTAGCAGTAAAAACTAGCTTCTTACAGTTACTTTTAAGTTCGCGATAAAATGTCGATTCAACTAATTCAAGTGCCGAAATAATAGATTTTTTCGAATGTTTATCTTTCAACATCTGTTATATTGAATACATTTCTTCAAAGGTTAATTGTTTGTGATTTATAATCCAAATTTTTAACTTTTTGAGGATTATTACTAATCTTTTATTAGGATAATCCTTTTTTATTAAAAACTTGCATTAACAATTGAATCTAAGTTATTTTGGTGTGAATACGCTATCCATTTATCCCCAACAAAATCTCTTTCATACAAGAGGTAATCTATACTTTACTTTCAATACTATTCTATCTAGATTTTGATTAAATCAATCCTTTCTTGCTTATCAGAATTAACTCTTTATTTAATATTTTGAACATCAATTGAAAAGAAACGTTTTTTAGAAATGATTTCCAATATCAGAATGTTAATATTTTTAGTTCCAAATTTCCAATTCGTTCTATGGAACACTAATACAACCGTTGGGTGTAATCTTTTTTTATAAGTAATTCATTTACAAGTGTTTTATCTAGTCATGATGCTTATAAAATTTGTAGAATTTCGTAGATAGAAAAATTGATTTTTAAATCTTTCGCAATGATTGACATCTAGCAATAAGTTATTATTGCGATGTTAATTTGGATACGAACAGCATTTTTCTGTTGTTCCCCAAAAGGTCTTAACTTTCAAATGTTGTTAAATCCATTTGAAGAAGAATTCAATCCACCAAGGTTGTTCATAAATTAAGACAAT
>CALQBR020000082.1 GCA_943328865.2 Sphingobacterium thalpophilum | reverse complement strand
TTCAGAACCTTAATTGGAGCTACAAACCCTGCTGACGCTGCTGAAGGAACCATTCGTAAAGCATACGCTACTTCTATCGGAGAAAATGCAGTTCACGGATCTGATAGCGATGAAAATGCAGCAATAGAAAGTGCTTTCCACTTTGCAGGAAGAGAGCAATTCTAATTCATTAGATTCAAATCTGGAATTGATATCCCAATTCTATTTTAATATTTAGGCTTGACAAATATAAAATTTGTCAAGCCTTTTTTTATTGCGTTAGCGCAAAACAACTTCTTTTACAATATCCCTTTTTAATTCTTCATTAATCATGGCAATTATCTTGGATTTTCCATGGGTCAATTCTTCCCTCAATACAGCAGAAGTAAGCTCTACATAAAGTGTACTTCCTTTCAATACTACATTTCTGGTATAACTATTCACCCCATTGCCCATCAGTGAAACCCAGGCGTCTTTTACAGAAACCTGATCCATTCCAGATTGGAGTTTATTTACCTGAATAATCTGTTGCAAGACCTCTCCAATAGAACTTTGATTATTTAGTCTTTTTGCCATCGTTTAAAAGTTGAATTGGGGTTACTTTTTTATAATGATATGCTATTTTTGCCTTATTAACCAGTACCAACTTATCATCGGTAAGGGTAATTAATGTTTCTTTCCACTTGGCATAAGGAGTTGCATACGACAGCAAAACCTGGTCTTTCTCAATACAAATTTCTACTTTCTCAGATTGGTTATCTACTAAAAAACGACCGTTCAATTGCGGCTTTACTTTCTTTCTAAATCCTCTATTGGATTGAATCTGAAAGTAATCGAAAGTTTCGTTGATAGCATACGCTTTTTCAGTACCATCGGGAAGTATCACCTTTTCAATTTCCCAATAGCCGTTTAACTTAGATAAATCCTCTTGATCAATTTTTTGGTGACAATAACTGAAAATAAAAACAAAAAGAAGTGCATATATTTTTTTCATCAGGAAGTGGTTTATTGCAAATTTACTTCATATCCGATTTAAAATCATTTTTATTTACTAATAAAAATAATAAAGTAAAACAATTTCCTATTTTTAGGCCTTAAGAGTAAAATCATTAAAATGAAGAAAATCTATTTTATTTTAACAGCCACTATCTTGCTTTCAGGCTGTAATACTGACGAAAAAATCCTAAATTCAGACAAACTATATTTCCCTCCAACCGATGGCAGTTCAACTTGGGAAACCAAATCTATTGCTTCTTTAGGATGGAACCAAACAGCCGTACAGCTACTTTTGGATTATCTAGCAATCAAGAATACGAAAGGTTTTGTCATTTTAGTTGATGGTCGGATTGTAATAGAGAAATATTTCAACAATCATAATGCTACTAGCAATTGGTATTGGGCAAGTGCAGGAAAAACATTAACCTCTACCCTTACGGGTATTGCGCAACAAGAAGGTAAATTAAACATCAACAATAGAGTGTCTGATTATATTGGAACAGGATGGACTAGCGCAACACTTGCCCAAGAGAATTTGATTACCTGCAAAAATTTACTATCGATGACTTCTGGAATTGAAGATATTACCAATGGAGATGATGTCTCGCCCGAAAGACTCGAATATGTTGCCGATGCTGGAACACGCTGGGCTTATCATAACGTTTATGTTAAACTTCAAGATGTAGTTGCTCAAGCAAGTGGAGAATCTTGGAGTAATTACTTTAATTCTAAACTCAGAGATAAAATTGGCATGAATGGTACTTGGATTGCTTCAGGAAACAACATCGTTTATTGGAGTACAACTCGAAGCATGGCGCGCTTTGGGTTATTAATGTACAACAAGGGAAAATGGAATTCTGACCAAATTTTAAACGAACCGTTTTTTAATGCCGCAATAACTCCCTCTCAAGACATCAATCTAAGCTATGGTTATTTATGGTGGTTAAATGGAAAATCAAGCTACCATTTACCACAATCACAATTGCAATTTTCAGGAAGTATTATCCCTACCGCTCCAGACGATATGTTTATGGCTTTAGGTAAAAATGACCAGAAAATCTATATTGTACCTAGTAAAAGAATGGTGGTTATCCGTATGGGTGATGCCGCAGATTCAGCAAATTTAGCACTTTCAACTTTTGATGAAGTTCTTTGGCAAAAAATCAATGCCCTGTATCAGTAATACAGGGCACGGAATTATTTCTTAATTCTTTTGCGTAAACCTAAAAAAAACAGCAAAACTCCAATAACTAAAAAAGGGAAATACAAATCGTAATATTCTTTTCTGAGTAAATTTGCGATTATAAAAAAAATCACACTAGTCATATAGAGCTGAATAGGCTTCAAATTTTTAATAAAATCCATCTTATTATTTAAAAAAGGAATCTACAAATTCATATTTATTAAACACTTGCAAGTCTTCAATTCCTTCCCCTACCCCAATATACTTCACTGGAATTTGAAATTGATCGGAAATCCCGATAACCACGCCTCCTTTTGCTGTACCATCTAATTTGGTCACCGCAAGAGCTGTCACTTCAGTGGCTGAAGTAAACTGTTTCGCTTGTTCAAAGGCATTTTGACCTGTAGATCCATCTAGCACCAACAACACATCGTGAGGCGCATCTTCTACCACTTTTTGCATCACTCTTTTCACTTTGGTCAACTCATTCATTAAGTTGATTTTATTGTGCAAACGCCCTGCCGTATCAATAATGACAATATCTGCATTTTGTGCTACCGCAGATTGCAAGGTATCAAAAGCCACAGAAGCTGGATCACTTCCCATATTTTGACGCACAATAGGAACACCTACCCTATCGGCCCAGATTTGCAATTGGTCAATGGCAGCGGCACGAAACGTATCGGCAGCACCAAGAACAACTTTATAACCTTGTTTTTTAAATTGATACGCCAATTTACCAATCGTAGTCGTTTTACCCACACCATTAACCCCTACTACCATTAATACGTATGGCTTTGTGTTTATTGGAATTACAAATTCAGTCGCTTCACCAGAATTGGTTTCTGAAAGCAGCCCAGCAATCTCCTGCCTTAAAATTTCATTGAGCTCCTCGGTTCCCAAGTATTTGTCTTCAGAAACACGCTTCTCAATTCGGTTGATAATTTTCAAAGTAGTGTTAACGCCCACATCTGAAGAAACTAAAATCTCCTCCAAATTGTCCAATACCTCGTCGTCAACTTTTGATTTTCCGGCAACGGCTTTAGATAGTTTGGAAAAAAAAGAGGTTTTTGATTTCTCCAGTCCTTTGTCTAAAGTTTCTTTTTTATCTGAAGAAAATATTTTTTTAAAAAAATTCATGCTTTCGTTGTTTATATATTTTTTGAACCTGAAATTGATTCTCTGTAAAAAAACATGTTTTGCAATTCCATAAGTCTTTTATTTCTTGACACCCGAATAAAGCAATAAAAACAAAAAAATTGGAAACTGGATCACCTGCAAAAACATTCCTTTCGCTAGGCTAATAATTTGCGATGGTAAATATAAAAAATAAAAAAGCTACTTCCGAATGAAAGTAGCTTTTCTATATAGTGTAATTGAAATTATTTCTTTTTCAAGAATTCATCAACTGCCTCAGGAGTCATAATAGATTCAACGAATGTATATGCACCAGTTTTTGGAGATTTTACCATTTTAATGGCTTTTGATAATCTCTTAGAAGCTGTTTGTAACGATGCTACGGTTTTCTTTGCCATGATTCAAATGTTATTTGAAATTTTTATAAAAAAATTTCTAATTATTACTTAATTTCTTTGTGAACAGTTACGCGTTTCAAGATTGGATTAAATTTTTTAATCTCTAATCTGTCTGGAGTGTTCTTTTTGTTCTTTGTCGTGATGTATCTTGAAGTTCCAGCAACACCTGATGTTTTGTGCTCTGTACATTCTAAAATTACCTGTATTCTATTACCTTTCTTTGCCATCTTGCTATATAGTTGTTAGGAATGGATTATTTTATAAATCCTTCTGACTGTGCTTTTTTCAAAACTGCAGCGATTCCATTTTTATTAATTGTTTTTATTGTAGATGCAGCTACTCTTAGAGTAATCCATCTATCTTCTTCAGGAAGATAAAAACGCTTTTTAACTAAGTTTACAGAAAACTTTCTCTTAGTTTTGTTCATCGCGTGAGAAACGTTATTTCCTACCATCGCTCTTTTACCTGTAAGGTCACAAACTCTTGACATTATCTTATCTTTTATCGTTATTCAAAATCAGGGTGCAAAGTAACAAAAAATAAACCTATAATACAAAATAATTAAAGTAGATTTTTTAAAATTTCTTTCTGCACCATTTCTAAACTTTTATTTACGGTTCTATCTATCACTTTATCACGGGGTTGACCAAAATCAAATTCTTCTACCCTAACTTGATCAGGAGTCGCTAAAGCAATAAAAACAGTCCCAATTTTAGCATTCGAATCCCCTTTTGATGGGCCAGCATTTCCAGTAGTAGCAATTGCATAATCTGTTTTCATGATTCGTTTGATAGCAATTGCCATTTCTTTAGCAACCTCAGCGCTCACCACCGAATGTTCTTTTATCAATTCTTCCGACAATCCTAAGATCGAAATTTTAGTTTCGGTAGCATACGAAACCACGCTCCCTTTGAAATAATGAGAAGCCCCTGGAACAGCTGATAAAATCTGCGCTATTTTTCCGCCAGTCAAACTCTCTGCCGTGGCAATGGTTTTATTTTGTTGGGTCAACAATCTTCCCAAAACCACTTCAATGGTATCTTCTTCCTCAAAACCAACAATAATATCTCCGATAATCTTAGCCAACGAAACAATATTATCAGCAATTGCTTTTTCTAATAACGCTTTGTCAGTCCCTCTTGCCGACAAACGCAATCGCACACGCCCTGGACTTGGTAAATAGGCCAATTTAATAAACGTGGGTAAATTATTTTCCCAATCTTCAATGCGTTCCGCTACCAAGCTTTCCCCTTGCCCATAAGTCAGAATGGTTTTATGAAGGATGTAAGGCCGTTGGTATTCTTTGACCACTTTAGGAATAATTTCTTCCTCCATCAAATACTTCATTTCATAAGGAACACCCGGCAATGAAATAAAAACGGTATTTTCTTTTTTCATCCACATTCCAGGAGCAGTTCCAACTTGGTTGTGCAGTACGGTACATTTTGAAGGCACCAAAGCTTGATCCTTGTTCATTTGTGAAGCGGGACGTTTCATCACGCGTTCAATCAAATCAATCACATGCGCCTCAACTTCTTTATTGATTACCAAAGTGTCTCCAAAATACTCACATAAAGTTTTCTTGGTAATATCGTCTTTCGTAGGACCTAAACCACCTGTAATTAGCACTAAATCAACCTTATTTTGTAGCTTTTTTAAAGTATCTAAAATATGTTGCTTATGATCGCTAATAGAAATCATTTCGTGAATCTCAACGCCAATACGATCTAATGATTTGGCTATAAATACCGAATTGGTATCAACAATTTGACCTATTAAAATTTCATCTCCAATAGTGACTATGGTTGCTTTCATGGTTTATATTGTATTAACTAAAAAAAGACTAAAAAAAATCAACCGATTCTTTTTGTCTTTCTTTTGACTTTTAACTATAAATTAAAATCCTTCTTGATTTCCTTAACTGCTTTTTCAATTTGGTGGGCCACACTTTTATAGATTTCCTTAATTTCCTTCTTTCTGCCTATGTTTTTGGTCCAATCTTCAATTTGTAAGATTTCTTCATAAGCCAAATTGAGTCCTAACAAATCGAGCGAAGGTTTAATTTTATGGGCAGAACCATAGGCTTTTTGGTGGTCTTTCGCTTCAATACCCTCTTTAAGCGCCGCCAAATCAGAGGACACTTCTGTTACAAACAAATTAACAATTTGCTTTACAAATTGCGGATCGTTTCCTGAAAGTGCGTATACTTTTGCTAAATTGTAATGTAGCGCCATTATTTTACGTGTATTCTAAATAATTTATTTCCTTCTAAAAAACCTTCTAAAATGTCATTTGGCTTAACTAGTCCAACTCCTTCTGGAGTTCCTGTAAAAATAATATCACCAATTTTTAAGGTAAAAAACTGAGACACATGAGCAATAAGCGCATCTATTTTCCACAACATATGACTGGAGTTTCCTTTTTGAACTGTTGTTCCATTTTTAGTCATTTCAAATGTAAGATTTTCCATCGAATTAAAATTATTTTTCGATAAAAAGTCTCCAATAACCGCTGAACCGTCAAATGCTTTGGCTTTTTCCCAAGGAAATCCTTTATCCTTCAGTTTTTGCTGTAAATCGCGAGCCGTAAAATCGATTCCAACACCAATTTCATCATAATATTTATGCGCAAATTTTTCATCGATATACTTTCCTACTTTGTTGATTTTTACAATAATTTCGAGTTCATGGTGAATGTCCTCCGAAAAATCAGGAATCACAAAAGGATGTTGTTTCAACAAAACGGCCGAATCAGGTTTCATAAAAACCAAAGGCTCGTCGGGTCTTTCATTTTGTAATTCTTCAATATGCTGGGTATAATTCCTACCGATACAGATG
>CALQBR020000081.1 GCA_943328865.2 Sphingobacterium thalpophilum | reverse complement strand
CAAATAATGCGGCCCAGTCATCAGCCGATTCGTAGCCTTTCCCTAAAATCAATGCAATTGCAATTCCTACAAATGCAGCCACTGAGGTTATGGCATCGCTACGGTGGTGCCAAGCATCTGCCTTTAATGAAGAACTATTGGTTTGTACACTGCGCTTCATGACCAAACGAAACGAATACTCTTTCCACAGGATTATCGCTCCAAGTACAATAAGTGTCCACGATTTAGGTAATTCGTGAGGAATCCCGATATTGTTAATACTTTCGTAAGCAATAATGGTGGCAGAAGTAATTAAAAACCCCACCACTAAAAATGTAATTAGAGGTTCTGCACGGCCATGACCATAAGGATGATTGGCGTCAGCGGGTTTATTTGAATATTTGATACCGAATAACACCAAAAAGGAAGCAAATATATCTGTAGTGGATTCAATTGCGTCAGCAATCAAAGCATATGAATTACCAAAAAAACCAGCCAATCCCTTAATTATTGCCAAGAAAGTATTCCCAGCTATACTAAAATAAGTAGCTTTTATAGCGGTTTTTTCGGAGTTCATCATATTTGGAGCAAGGTATTAAATACGAACGATATTCGCACCAATGGCTCTCAATCGTTCGTCTATCCTTTCGTAACCTCTGTCTATTTGCTCAATGTTTTGAATGGTACTGGTTCCTTTTGCAGAAAGTGCAGCAATCAACAACGAAATTCCCGCGCGGATATCTGGTGAAGACATCGTCGTGGCTTTCAATTGAGATTTAAAATCATGTCCCATAACCACTGCTCTGTGGGGATCACACAGCATAATTTTGGCGCCCATATCAATTAATTTATCGACGAAAAACAAACGGCTTTCAAACATTTTTTGGTGAATCAACACATCGCCTTTGGCTTGTGTGGCAACCACTAAAACAATACTTAATAAATCTGGCGTAAATCCAGGCCATGGTGCATCAGCAATAGTAAGAATAGAGCCATCAATATCGGTTTTAATTTCATATCCCTCTTTGTGTTCTGGAATATAAATATCGTCTCCTCTGCGTTCTAAAGTAATTCCTAGTTTTCTAAAAGTCCCTGGAATAACACCTAAGTTATCCCAACTTACATTCTTGATGGTAATTTCACTTCTAGTCATTGCTGCCAAACCAATCCAAGAACCTATTTCAATCATATCTGGAAGAATGCGGTGTTCGCATCCAACGAGACTCTCTACTCCTTCAATAGTCAATAAATTAGATCCTACACCTGATATTTTGGCTCCCATACTATTCAGCATTTTGCATAACTGTTGCAGGTAAGGCTCGCAAGCTGCATTATAAACTGTGGTTTTTCCTTTTGCTAAAACTGCTGCCATAACAATATTGGCAGTTCCTGTTACCGAAGCTTCATCTAAGAGCATATCGGCACCCAAAAGCCCTTCAGGAGCTTCAACGCCATAAAAGTGGTCTTCTCTATTGTAACGAAATTTAGCGCCTAAATTGATAAACCCTTCAAAATGGGTATCCAATCTGCGACGGCCTATTTTATCTCCACCCGGCTTTGGAATATACCCTCTTCCGAAACGAGCTAATAGCGGCCCTACAATCATAATAGATCCTCGTAAAGAACCGCCTTCTTTTTTAAAAGCTTCTGTTTCAAGATACCCTACATTAACCTCATCTGCTTGGAAAGTAATAGAACTCGGTCCGTTTTTTTGAATTTTCACCCCCAAATTACCTAACAAAGTAATTAATTTATTGACATCAATAATGTCAGGAATATTGTTGATTGTTACTTTTTCAGGTGTTAATAGTACCGCACACAAAATTTGTAATGCTTCATTTTTTGCACCTTGTGGAGTTATTTCTCCTTTCAAGCGAATGCCGCCCTCTATTTTAAAAGTTCCCATATTTTTAATACTGAATTCTAAATTATGATTTCAATCAATTAATACGTCATCAATTTCAATAATTCACAACACCTAATTGATTACTCATAACTAAATTTACAAAGGTTTTCTATTTTGTTTTTTATGTGTTGGGTTGCCCGGTTTGGCATTTTTAGTAATCTTGGGTTTCATAGCACCTGCAGCCATGATTTTATTGGACACGCGCTTGTTGGTTCGCATCAAATCTGTGGTATTTAAAAGCTCTTCTGAACTTTGTGTCAGATTGATTTTACCTTCAGAAAGTTCATATAAATGCTCAAAAATCACATCGTCTTTCACCGTGTCTTTATTCCAACTCAAATATGATTTTTTCATGTGATTGGCAATTACTTTAACCAAGGCATTCTTCATTTCTCCATCCTCCCACTTATTGGCCACGTCAATCATATATTTGATGTTATTGCCATAAAAACGGTATTTTGGGAAGTTTTGTGGATATTTCAAAACTTCTGGTTTCAATTGCAATACTTCTCTAGAGGGAATTGGGTAGGGAGAATCTACATCTAACTTAAAATCAGACATAATAAAAATTTGATCCCACAATTTATGTTGAAAATCGGGAACATCACGAAGATGTGGGTTCAAAGTCCCCATAACCTGAATGATATATTTCGCAGCTTTATTGCGTTCTACCCTATCTTCGATAGCGTTGGCTTGGTCGATTAATTTTTGCAAATGACGACCGTATTCTGGTATGATTAAATGCTGTCTTTCAGAATTGTATTCCAAATTAAAAACAACATCATTTGCATTTTCTTTCTGATATTTTGTAACCATAATTTATAGGGAAATTATACCTTCCACAGTGGACAATTCAAGGTATTTGTCAATTATTGCCTGAGCATTTTGCATTTGTACGTCTATTGAAATACTAGTGTACTTACCTGTTTTAGACTTCTTAGTTACTATAACAGCTCCCATAGCATCAAAAGCATTTTCTACTTTTTCTATTTTATCAATAGCTGTTGGAACAATGAATTTAAATAAATATTCAGCAGGCCATGAATTCCCACTCTCTAATTCCAATCGCAATCGATCATAAAAATCGCTAGTATCCTTATCCATTTTTATTTAAAAATATAAGCAAATATACGTTTTATATTATGAATTACGAATTGAGGAATTTTATAAAAATGCAAAATAATTGCTCCACTAACTCTTCTCGAAGCTTTTGGAGATTTGAAATAGCATCAGAAATGGTAATTTCAGAAAATACCAACACTTTCAAGGCTAAAATTTAATTTATAAAACTGAATTTGTTTGAGTAATTTTGAATCCAATTTAAAAATTGTGCAAAAAGAAATTATAGTACTCATTGGCGGACCAGGATCAGGCAAAACCAGCCTCATCAATAGCTTAATTGCCAAAGGTTTTTGTTGCTATCCCGAGATTTCTAGAGAAGTAACTTTGGAAGCCCAAAAGCAAGGTACCGAACAATTGTTCCTAGAAAACCCATTACTCTTCAGTGAATTGCTTTTAGAAGGGCGAAAAAAACAGTTTCATGACGCCCAAAAGGAACCCCACAACATCGTTTTCATAGATCGCGGCATTCCAGATGTTTTGGCCTATCTGCATTATATCAATCAGAGTTACCCTTCCTTTTTTGAGGCTGCCTGCCTAGAAAACACCTATAGCAAAATCTTTATTCTTCCCCCTTGGAAAGAAATTTATGTGACCGACGGAGAACGTTATGAAGATTATGACCAAGCAGAACACATTCATAAGCATCTTACAGAAACTTACCTAAATTATGGCTATGATTTAATTGAAGTTCCAAAAGACACCCTTGATAATAGAATTCTTTTTATCTTAGATCGGATTTTCATTTAATTAGAATTCAAAAAAAGTAACCCAACAATTCTTAATTCGAATTCCAAAAATCAAAATTGATGTCTGAAGCTCTACAAATTCTTCAAAAATACTGGAAGCATGACCATTTCAGATCGCTTCAAAACGAAATAATTGATTCAGTTTTGGAAAATCAAGATACCTTTGCTTTACTGCCTACTGGCGGAGGGAAATCGATTTGTTTTCAAGTGCCAGGAATGATGCGAGAAGGAATTTGTCTGGTCATTTCTCCTTTAGTTGCACTAATGAAAGACCAGGTTCAGCATTTGCAAAAGCGAAACATCAAAGCCATAGCATTGACTGGCGGCATCAAATCGGACGAAATCATTGAACTTCTGGATAATTGTCAATTTGGGAATTATAAATTTCTGTATTTATCTCCCGAACGATTGCAATCTGATTGGATTTTAGATCGGATAAAAAACCTCCCTATTAATCTAATTGCCATTGACGAGGCCCATTGTGTATCGCAGTGGGGTCACGATTTTCGACCAGCCTATTTGAAGCTAGCCCAATTAAAAAAGCACTTTTCCAAAATTCCTTATTTGGCTTTGACCGCATCAGCAACCAAAAGAGTTCAAGAAGATGTGATTACCCAATTGGGTTTAGAAAAAACAGTGGTTTTTCAGAAATCATTTGCCAGGGAGAATATTGCCTATATGGTTTTTGAAGTAGAAGATAAATTATTTCGAATCGAACAAATTCTGAAGAAAAATCCAGAGCCTTCTATCATATATGTGCGAAACCGAAAATCATGTTTAGACATGGCGGCACAATTACAATCCTTAGGTTTTAAAGCGACTTACTATCACGGTGGCTTATCCTACAAGGAGAAAGACAAAAATATGCAGCTTTGGATGAACGAAGAAGTTCAGGTCATTGTCGCCACGAATGCTTTTGGAATGGGAATTGACAAAGCCAATGTAAAAACAGTCATCCATATTCAATTGCCCGAGAATCTCGAGAATTATTATCAAGAAGCAGGACGCGCAGGGCGAAATGAAGCAAAAGCATTTGCAGTATTACTGACCAGTCCATCAGATATTATTCAAGCAGAAAATCAATTCATTGCCGTTTTGCCCGACAAAAAATTCCTAACGACAATGTATATCAAGCTGTGTAATTACCTACAGATTGCTTATGGCGAAGGCATTGAAGAACAATTTTCCTTTAATTTAAATCAGTTTTGCAACAAATACCAATTCCCTGTTTTAAAGACATTTAATGGGATGCAGTTTCTAGACCGGCAAGGTATTATCACTTTGTCACAGGAATTTTCGGAGAAAGTTATAGTTCAGTTTATTATAGAATCCAAAGAAGTCATTCGTTACATCAGCTTGAATCCCGCAGATGAAAACATCCTTTTAGCAATGCTTCGCACCTACTCTGGCATTTATGAAATTCCCGCCAACCTGAATCTAACCTTAATCGCTAAAAAAGCCAATACCACCGAAAGTGCTGTTATAGCCCTTTTGCAAAAATTAAAAGAAAAAGAAATCATCGATTACCAGGCAAAAAATAATGATGCTACTATTCTATTCAATGAAGTTCGGGAAGACGAACGAACCATTAATCGTGTTTCAAAATATTTAGAAAATCAGAACAATCTCAAGATAGCGCAATTGAAATCGGTTTTAGAGTATGTAAAAGAAAAAAACAGGTGTAAAAGCCAATTGATTTTAGATTATTTTGGAGAAACAACTAGTTCCAATTGTGGCATTTGTTCTTATTGTATCCAACAAAACAAACCCGACGTTTCGCCATTGTCACTAACCAAAGAAATCATGGCTGTATTAAAAACGGCGCCTTTAAATTCTAGAGAAATACAATTCATAACAAAAAAACCAACCGACGCTATTATCTTTGCCTTACAACAATTATTGGAGCAGGAACTGATTATCATAAAACCAAACAATCAATATACCTTAAAATCATAATGGAAAAATTACGCATCGTTTTTATGGGAACACCTGAATTTGCTGTAGGCATTTTGGACACCATTATCAAAAATAAATATGAAATCGTCGGAGTGATTACCGCGGCTGACAAACCCGCAGGACGGGGTCAGAAAATAAAATATTCAGCCGTTAAAGAATATGCTTTAGAAAACCAGTTGCCTTTATTGCAACCCACGAACCTAAAAGACGAGGAATTTTTAGCTGAATTGAAAGCTCTAAACGCCAACTTACAAATTGTGGTTGCCTTTAGAATGTTACCCAAAGCAGTTTGGGAAATGCCAAAGCTAGGTACGTTTAATCTGCATGCCTCATTGCTGCCAAATTATCGAGGTGCCGCTCCTATCAATTGGGCAATTATAAACGGGGAGACCAAAACAGGGGTAACCACATTCTTTATTGATGATAAGATTGATACGGGTGCTATGATTTTGAGTTCCGAAATAGAAATTTCTTCAGAGGAGCATGCAGGGCATTTACACGACCGATTAATGGTTTCAGGAAGTGAAACCGTCTTAAAAACTTTAGCACTAATTGAAAATGGTCCAGTTGAAACGACGATTCAAAAAGACCATGAACACCTTAAAACAGCTTATAAATTAAATAAAGAAAATTGTAAAATCGATTGGAATCAATCCGCTCAGCAAATCCACAACCTCATCAGAGGCCTTTCTCCCTACCCAGGTTCTTGGTGCTATTTTAAAGACAAAGAACAAAAATGGAATGTAAAGATTGATCAAGCGAAAGTTCATTTTGAAAAACATCACGAACCTATCGGAAAAGTGATAGCCAGCAAAAAAGAATTAAAAATTGCCGTTAAAGACGGATTTATCGAAATAT